>NZ_JAUBQD010000044.1:0-65724 GCF_036701085.1 Microcoleus sp. Pol7_A1 | reverse complement strand
TAAATCATCCAAATCTTCCTTCAGTCTTGTCTTATGGTACTCTGGCTGCTTAAAAACTGTCCGGAGTATTGTTAAATAAAAGTTAAAATTTTAATTTTTATAGTTAAGCTGTGATAAATGTTTAATAAATTGTTAGACCAAATATCTAATTTTAGCGATCGGCTATTATAGAAAACAAGCAGGATTTTAGTCTGTCACACTAGATGGAAACAGTAAACTAAATTATCCTCAAAGCCAAATAAATAGGTGGTTTACAATGGCTGTTATGCAACTAGAAGACGGTAGGACTTATAGGGATATCGCGGCGATCGCCAGCCAACTGGCTGTTTTAAATGTTCAGATCGATCGTCTGCCAATGAGGGAAAATCCTGCGGTTCGAGAACTGCTAGCCCAAGACATTCTCAATGTAACAGAAAAACAGCAGATACTCGCAGCGTTTCAAAGCGAGTTTCAACAGTTCAAGCGTGCAGACGGATGTCAGTGGTGCGACTTAAAAGTGCTGCACCCCGGTTCGCCACAGATTTACCCGCTCATGGCTCAAAGCAATCGCACTCACACCCACACAGATCCAGAAGTTCTTCACATTTTAGCTGGGGAATGTGTTTTTGGGTTTGTGTATTCTAACGGCTGTCAGGTACAGTTAATGCTGGAAGCTGAAGAATACATTAAAGTGCCAGCAAATACCGAACATTGGTTTTATCTCACTCCGTCGTTGTACTTGAAAGCCGTGCAGTATTACACCACTGCTCAAGGGTGGGTTCCTCAGTACACTAACAGGAAGTTAAAAATTAAAAACTAATGTAGTGCGATCCGTGCACACCTTAGTAAAAACTCAATGTAAGGTGCGTACTGCGCACCTTACTAAAAACTAATGTTACCCATGAAAGGCTATCTAATCCAGTGGTGTGGCTATTTCAATTTCTTCGCAGCGCTGCAAAAGCGCTTCTATTTCCTGAGCTAAAAAAATCACTTCCGGCCAAGAAGAACCGTTGATTAAATCTTGAGCGTGAGCTAATTTGTTTCTCAATGCTTCTGCTGATTTTAAAAAACGCTCTCCGTAGCGTTTGGATTTGAGTCCCAGCCGCTCGAGTATTTCCGCAGAAGTCAGGATTAAATCTCGCTTGTCGCAAAATTGCAGGTAATCGATTAAGTCAATTGCTTCATTTCGGGATCGCCCCAATTCCCAAAGGTGTTTTGCCGCTACGATGCGATCGCCCTTAAGCAATTTCTGCCAAGAATCTTGGGGAAAGTAAATGCGCACGATTCGCAATAAATTCATTTCGAGAAGCGTCACCAATCCAAATAGCAGCATCCGCACCGGTGCTTTTTGCAAATCGCCGCAGGTAACAATTCCGTTGATCCTGTTGCTTTCCAATACAAATAATCTCGGTTTTTCTCGCAGCAGCGGGAGCAATTCCATTAAAGGAGTGGACGCGGCGATTAATTGTGAGGGGTGAAAAATTTGCTGGTAGTCGCTGCACTTGCCTTTACCTAAGTGCGATCGTTCTACATAGCCGCAAACCGTGCCGTTTTCTTCGATACCGAGCACGTCAAAATCGCGGGCCTCCATCCACGATCGCAATTTGGCTGCGTCTTCGCAAGCGGGGACAGCTTTCAGCGGTTCCGCGAGGTATTTAACTGTAATGCTGTCTTTGAATAAATCCCGCAAGTCCGCGGAGCTTGATTTTAAATGTTTCATGTCCGGTAACTTCATGGATCGTTGCTGCAAGTAGAGACGCGGCATTACTGTGGAGAGCATCTCAGTTTGGTAAAAAGCATTTTTTAGGAGTGCGAGCGGGACGATCGCACACCGACAGTAAAAGCAAAACTGAGATGCTCCCTTACCGCATCCCCTACAGATTTCATGATATTACTTACTGGCTAATTCCGGGCAATAATGGTTGGCGGCAAGAGTGGTAATAATATCGGCATCCGCGAGAAAACTTTCTTTGGCAGTTGGATTTTCGATACTGACAGCTTGCCCGATCGCTCTTAATTTAAACTCCGGCAGAGAAACTCCCGATTTTGCTTCCGCACACATTCTTTTAGCTGTGGCAATTTTTTGACCGGGGGCCCTTTGGATTGCTTGCAGTAAATTGTTCGTTGTTTCTGGAGAGTAGCTTTTTGCTAAGCGTTTGTAGTCTTCGAGAAATTTCCCATCGTTTCCTGTCAGCTTAATGTCGGATTCTTGCGGCGAACACAACACATTTAAGTTAATTACTTCTCCCGCTGAATTGACCAGAAAACATCCTTCGCGTTCTTGGGCGATCGCGCTTGGATCGCTGGATACAAATTGTATAATAACGGCGGACACAACAGCAGTTAAACCCGAGTATTTTAGCATTGAAATTCACGTGATATTTTTGGGAGTTTTCACCGCAGAATGCGGAGCAATGCGGTGCTATTGGGTCATATAAATCCGGTAAATTAACCGAAATACTTGTCAATTATGGTTTCATCAACAATCTGTAAAGCTGATTCAAAACAGAGATAAACCCGCCCCGACCCAGGAAAAAGAAATCATGGCAGGAAATTCAACCGACATAATATCAGACGAACATTTCGTTGTCTATGGAAGTTTTCATTAACAGCAAACATCCCCCTTCTGTGAGGGGCGAATGTGTGGAACCGGGAACCGATCGAATGTAGTCGCCTTGATTGCAAATTTCCCCTTCTACAATTAAGTCTCCTTCTAATACAAGCACTTCCTCCGAGGCTGCGTGTCGGTGCATGGGAAATGTTACTCCCGGTTCTAGTCGCATCAAGCAGGTAATTTCGCGCTTTTTTTTGTCAATGTAAAGCTTGCCGAACGAGACTCCCGGAACTCCATAAGATTTCCATTTTACATCGTTCGATCGCACGATTAAAGATGGAGTATTGTTCTCTGTTGGGGAGCTAACAATGGGCTTTAAATTGACTGATTCTGCCGGAGTTGGCGGCAGTTCGGCTATGCGCTGGAACAGGCGGTTTTTGAGGTCGGGGGCGACAGGAACTGGGGGGGCCGTGTAGGCGATCGCGGCAATTGCGGCTTCAAAAGCTGCTAATTCACTTCTAAGTTCTGCGGACTCTTTCAATTTCTCTGCAAATGCGCCGCGTTCTGACTCGTCGAGGATATCGAGAGCTTGAAGGGCTGCAAGGATTTTATACTCCTCGTCTGGCATCATTTCCATCTGTTTTCCGGCATTAATTGTAATTCAGCCTAAGTTGATTTTAAATTTGAGATGGGTCTGCTGCCCTCGCACTCAAGATGGATGATTGGAGATGCCATAATTTTAGATTGATGTTAAAAAACTTAAATTTTGTTTTTTGACAATCTAAAAAAATTGTTCGCTCAAAGCTTGACGCAATTTGGAAATGCCCAACCGAATTCTGGTTTTGATTGTACCTGTCGGGATACCAGTTTTAGCTGCGATCGCCGCGCAAGTCAGCCCTTGGTAGTAGGCGAGTTCGATCGCCTCTTGCTGTTCCTTTGGCAGTTTTTCTAAGGCTGCTTTGACTTGTTCGCTGCGTTCTTTAAACATTGCATCTTCCATCGGTTCTGCAACGCTAGAGATGGGTACCTTAGCATTTTCCAGACAAGCTTCAGCAGCCCGGACTGTTCGCTGCATCGCTCGGAGCCGATCGAGGGAACGACTGCGGGTAAGCATGAACAACCAAGTATCTGCTCGACTGCGAGAAGGATCGTAAGTTGCTGCTTTTTGCCAAATTTGGGAAAAAACATCGATTACCACTTCTTCAGCTTCTTCTACCGAACCCAGAATTTTGTAAGCGAGAGCGTAACTTGGGCGACCGTAGCGATCGTAAAGTTTAGCTAATGCCGTTTGGTCTTTCCGGGCAATCTGCACTAAAAGCAGCGATTCATCGCCTGACTTCTGGCCTGTCATTTCAGTGTACCCAAAATTTTTGTTTTGACGGCACAGATCCAAAATTAACAATTCGGCGTATATCACTACAGAACATAATTGTAAGTTTGAAGTTGGGGGTACAAGCTGGAGTATGCCTTTTCAGGCTAATTTTGTCGTGCTTTGAATTGTAAAAATCCCAAGTCATCTTGAATTTTACCACCTGATTAGTAATTTTTTTGACACTTAGCAATCCGCTTTATGCACAACGAAGAAATGCCCTGAGCCTGAACATTCAAAACCGCGCCATTAACTCGTTCACAAGCTCTGTTCGCTCGCTCCCAAGAAGAGCCTAGAAACCTATACAAGCGATGCTCTAGCTCCACTGGATCGAGGGAGGCTCTGTCTCCGAGCAGGCATTCCCAAGAATAGTCCGGGAACGAGTAAATGCTCAATAACGCACTTTTTTACATAAATTAATCTGGCAGCACAGATCCAAAATTGCCAAACCTTCGTATACAACCAATAGGAGAAGGCTCAGCAACAGCTCAAAAGCCCGACAGGTTGACAGATTTCCACCTGTTGCTACAAAACTAAAACCCGCGAATGCGGGTTATTTACCATTGATTTGTGGAAAAATTTCATTGAAATAAAGGTGCTAACTGTGAAGCTCACAAAAAAAATTCGCCGAACCATACTAGCTATTGAAGTAGCTCTAATTGCTCTATTAACTCCAGGGATAATTGTCGCTTCTGACCACGACGACGGCGAAGTAGATATCAAAGGTCGCGCTGTCAATTTAACTGACCTCTACGTATTTCGGGAAAAAGACCAAAATTCAGGAGCTGCCGAGGGGGATTTAGTATTGATCCTGAATTCAAATCCCAGGTCTGTAGCTCGCTATCAATATTATTTCAGCACCACTGCTCTCTACCAAGTTCACATCTCGCAGGTAGGTGACGTAAATTCTACACCTACTGGACGCGCCGATATTGTGTTGCGGTTTGCTTTCAGTCCGCCTAACAATAAAGGTATGCAGGCAGTGGCTGTGACTGCTGTTCGCGGTGGCTCCGAGACAGTTGCTAAGACTACAGTTAACGGCGGGCTAATTGCCACAACTCCGCTGAATTCTAATGCTGTTTTGAATACAGTACCTGTGGGCGGTTCTAACCTGACTGTATTTGCAGGGTTGCGGGAAGACCCGTTTTTCTTTGATGTCGAACAATTTTTTAGAGTTCGCGCTGCAGCTTTGGGAACGGGGCCGCGCACTGCTTTTAAACAACCGAATCAAGCGATAGACTTTACTAAAGGTTACAACGTCAATACAATTGCCGTGCGCGTTCCGAAAGCGTTTTTGCAAGCAGGAAGCGGGGCGAATACTTTTGATGTTTGGTCAACTGTTTCTATCAGAGACGGAGTTGGCGGTTTCAAACAATTCGAGCGTTTGGCGAGACCTGCAATTAATGAGGGTTTGATAGTTACTCCCGACTTCCTGGAAGCATTCAACAGTATTCCTCCGAGATTGGATTTGAGCGGTGCGGCTGCTCCAGTGCGGCAGGAAGCTGTTGCTACTCTGAATGCTGTGGATCTTTTGGACGGTCGGGATAATGTCGATCCAAATGCGATCGCCGGAGCTTTCTTACCCGATGTCATGCGGATCGATACCACAAAAACCAGCGGCTACGCTAGCGCTACAAATGCTCAAGGAAGCTTGATCGGAGGTCGTATGCTGATGGACGACGTTATTGATATCACTCTGGGAGCTTTGGTGGGTTCTCCGGTTGGCGATAACGTTTCATATAACGGAACTGCGGGAAATCCGGCTCAGGGACACAAACCTTTAGAACCGAATTTTCCTTATTTGGCTTTGCCTAATTAGTCATTAGTCATTAGTCATTAGTCATTAGTCATTAGTCATTAGTCATTAGTTATGAATTATTGGCTAATGACAGATAGAAAATACTTTTTTAACCGCAGATGAACGCTAATTAACGCGGATGTATGAAAACTAAAACTAAACCGGAAATAAAATCTGACATTTTCTCGTGGGGGCTGCTGATAGTAGCTCCTTTAGTTGGGATGGTAGTAGTAAATTTACCTCCTAACTTGCGTTTTATTTCAGGTAAATTTTCTAATAAAAGTCCCGAAAATCTCGATGCTAATTACCGATATCATTTCTCGGAAAGTTTGAGAAATAATCCGAATCAAAAGGAAGCAATTCAGCAAGAAATTGCTTTTTACCAGCAGCGGCTGGCTGTTGATTTCCGCAGCGGTTTGAACCGGGCGGCACTGGCGGGATCTTATTTAAAAATGGCTCGCGCAACTGGGGAGGGAGGTTGGTTTTTATTGGCAGAACAGGCGGCTCAAAGGTCGATCGCCGATTTGCCTTTTGACAACAAAGGTGCGCTGTTAGTTTTAGCTCGAATTGCCGAGGCCAGACACGATTTTGCTACTGCTTTGCGCTTTGCTAAACAGGTGGGTTCTGACAGTGAAGATGCGATCGCCCTTTCAGTTACATCTCACTTAGCAATGGGAAAAGTGAGCGAGGCAAATGTTGCCGCAGAAGCTTTAGTTAACCGGATTCCGAACTTGGGTTCTCTCACTTTGAGAGCTTTAGTGAGAGAGTCTCAGGGCCGAGATGCTGAGGTTTTGCAGGATTACCGCCAAGCAATGGCGGCGGAGGAACCGGGAGAGGTTGCTGGTTCGGCGCGGGCCCGATCGCTCTTGGGTCGATTTTACGTGCGTCGCGGGCAGTTTGTGCAGGCGAAAGCGCTGTTTTTGGAGGCGCTGCGGTTGGTGCCGCGATACCCGCTGGCGCTGATTTATTTGGCGGATTTGGAGACGCGGCAGGGCAATTATCGGGAGGCGGAAGGCTATTACAGCAAGGTTTCGGCGTATTCTGGCGGGGTTGCGACGGTGTTCGATCGCACTGTCGATCGCGGTATGGCGAGAGTTAAAGAGTTAGAGGGAGATGCGATCGAATCCCGGCGACTTCGCGACAAAGCAGAAGCTGGGCTGCGACAGGAACAGGTTTCTGGCGGTTTTGGCCACCGGCGCGACTTGGCGAGTTTGCTGCTGGAAAAAGGGCGATCGCAGGATGTCGCGGAAGCGCTGGCGTTAATGCAGGAGGAGGTGAAAATTCGGCGGGATGCAGTGACGTTGGATACTTTGGCTTGGGCGCTTTCGAGCTCTGGGGAATGGCAAAAGGCCGATCGAGTGATGGCCGAAATACTGCGATCGGGCATTCGCGATGCGGGTATGTTTTACCGGGCTGGTGCGATCGCGCGGACTTTAGGTAAGGATGCTGAATCTCGCGCTTATTTTCAAAAGTCCAAGGAAATTGACCCGAGTTTTGACGATCGATCTCGCCAAGCATTGGGTTTGGGAAGTTATGAATTTTGAAATTAGCCAGAAGAACAGCCTCTTGAAGCAGGAGAAATTTATGCACACAAAATTTGTGCGATCGTACAAATATCTGATTCTTTTTTTTCTGACAATATTACTATTTTTCACAACCTCAACCAGACCAGTTTACTCGCACTGGTCAGACTTATCTGTAGCAGAAATAGTAGTCAACGATTTGCAAACCGAAGTAACATTAACCTTCCCAACAGGCTTGACCAACTTCGCCGACGACAATCGAGACAGCCAGCTACAACCTGCTGAGGTTCGCAACCACCAAACACAGCTAGAAAAGTTTTTCAGCCAACAAATTCGCATCGCCAACAGTAGCAACATTCAAGGCTCTGTAGCAGTAAAGCCGCTAGAAATAGCAGCTAAAACCGCCAGCTTAATCCAGCAGCCGAATACCCACAGCACCTTAATCTTAGACTACACCTGGGCCGCACATTCTCAAAATATAACCCCCGGTTTACCTGACTCAATTTCCATCTCAAAAGCCGATAAATTGCGGATTAATTACAATCTGTTTTTGCCCGGAGTGCTGACAGCTAGCTGTCAAGCTACGATCGTGCAAGCGGGTGCGGTAAAAAGCTTTGTATTTACGCCGCAAAACCGGGACTTTTTGTTAGCAGGAAAGGAATCTACCTGGGATTCTGGTTGGAGTTTGCTGTTAGCAATAGCGGGAGCATTTGCTTGGGGATGCGTGCACGCGATGTCGCCCGGACACGGAAAAACCATAGTCGGCGCTTATTTAGTGGGTTCGCGGGCTACTCCGGTACACGCTTTATTTCTAGCAGCGACGACTACAATTACTCACACTGCCGGCGTGTTTGCTGTGGGCGGAATTACTTTGTTTGCTTCTAACTTAATCAACCCAGAAAAATTAGATCCTTGGCTGAGTTTAATCTCAGGTTTATTAGTAGCTTTCATCGGTCTTAACTTACTCTTAGAAAAAATCAAAACTAGGTTGGTAGTGAGGACTGAAGTTATCAAAAAAATCACAAGTAAAATTTTTAAGATAAAAAACTGGTTTCTAAGGACTAAAGTCTTTACTGCCGAAGGTGAAGAAGCAGTAAATCTTTTGAGTAGGGGAAGTTGGGAGAGAGAATTTAAACCTGTAAAACCCGATATATCTCACCACTACCACCATCACGGAGACGGCCGCGTTCACTCGCATTTGCCGCCCGGTGCTGAGGGTTCTCCTATTACTTGGAAAAGCTTATTAGCGTTGGGAATTTCCGGCGGTTTGTTGCCTTGTCCTTCCGCTTTGGTAATGCTGTTGAGCGCGTCGGCTTTGGGTAATGTTGGTTTGGGAATGACGCTAGTGGTAGCCTTTAGTTTGGGATTGGCTTTAGTGCTGAGTGCGATCGGGTTAATCTTAGTTTATGCCAAACGTAATTTTGATAAACTGCCAAAGCAGATAACCGCAGTCAAATTTTTGCCTGCGGTTAGCGCGATGTTTGTAATGTTTTTGGGTTTGGGGATCACCGGACAGGCTATGTTTAAAATATTGGGGGCGAATCAGTGAGTAATTCGCAATGGATAAGTAGCGTCACCGAAATCAACCAGCACTTACGCCTAAATCGTGTTTAGAAATTTTCTCTAGCTGGGGATTCTTGATAGTTTTTGGGTTCCAAAATTAACTAAGCTAATCAGCATTTAAATTGCATCGACAGAAATAATCAAACCATTAGTGGGCTGTTGCTGGCAGCAACGCCCGAAATATGCAATTTAAATGCTCAACAGCTTAGCAGGCGGGAAGTCCCCGCCCCGACAAGGGTTTGAATTGGCGGGAAGTCCCCACCAATTCAAGATCAGATCGCACTATGTTTATTAATAATTTCGGCTAAATCCGGTACTCCCTTTTCCACGTAAGTCTTAGCTGAGGGGCGGAGTTTGGCATAGGCGCCTTTAACAACCCCTCTTGTGCTGTTCTCTACCCTTTTGTCGCTGATCTGGAGCAATTCGTCTGCCACTATAGCTTTTCTTTCAGCAAGATATTCGACCGGGTTGCCATTGTTGACCGCTTCAGTCCACATCGGATCGAGTGCGATCGAGATTTCTGGCAGAAGTTGATCGACGACTTGGGCGCAATAGTCAGCCCGTATCCCATTGACAGTCGAGTAGGCAGCTTTAAGAGCCAGACCGCCCAATCCCGGCGCTGCAGCAACTTGTTTGTCTATCAACTTTACACAGTCATCAACAAAAGTTTTTCTGTTGTTTTCATCCAAGAGAATATCGCCAAGTCCCATTTTCACTTTCCTTGATTTAATGGTCAATGTGCTTATTAGCTTTCAACTCAATCAGACATCATATATCTATTTTGATCGTTTACTCAAAATTACCTAACTTTTTTAAGGTGGAATGTCTCTAGTTGACAACCTGATGTTGAGATTTGTTTAGTATGTTATGGGAACTAATGTCCGATATGCTACTCATTATTGAGCTAGGGTTTGTAGTAAGGGCTTTAGTCCTTATTAGGTGATATTAATGAGGACTAAAGCCCTTACTACCAACTGATGAGTTGTGAACAGTCACATAGCAAAGAGAACTACTCGAAAAAAATATTAGAGAGACTCTGCCTAAGTTCGATCGCACTTGCACGTATCTTGCACGTATCATTACGATTCGACGTTCGGCTTGATGCCCGCAGGTACTGAAACGAGGGGAAGTTTGACGGTTTGAGCCGGACGGTCGCTCGATCGCAATACTAAATTTTTCGGTAATGTCGCGGAAGTGCTTAGTCCGGGAAAGACTTGAAGCGATAAGGTTAAGCCGGCCGCTAATAAAATTTTTTCTAACATGGCACTGTCTCCAATACATATGCCCTAGGGCATAATTCCTCTTACACATACACCATATAAACATCCTCTGTCCCTTGGTGCGATCGCACGGGCATAGTTAAGTGACACATATCACGACAAAAGAGGGGGTGATGGGAATAGGGGGTGATGGGGTAGGGGGGAGAGAGAGAGTAGTCGGGGAGAACGGGAAAATCTTTAGGCTTGACTTCTTGCGTCAAGATCCGTTAAATCCGTTAAATCCCCTACACTGCTCGTTGCCGAACTTCCCGAAAAATCGAGAATTGTCCGAGAGAAAGAAGCCGTTGAGTCTCTCTGAAAGGTAGAATTAGCGCGTAGAAGTTATTTGACACAGCGGAGGTACCGACAATATGCTTGCATACTTTCTGGCGTTGGCGGTCGGTCTAGGCAGCTTCAGTATTTACATGGCTGCCTTCTTTTTTCCAGAAGTTCACCGCAAAAGTGATTTTACCTGGAGCGGGGTAGGGCTTTTTTATGCGTTAATTTTATGGGCTTGTGCGGGACGAATTACTGGTGCTCTCCTGCTTGGTCAAATGGCGGGTGTGGCTATGTTGGGTTGGTTTGCTTGGGAAACTCTGACTTTGCGCAGGCTGGTGACGCCCGTTGCTGAGCAAACGCCGATTCCTCAGTCCGTGAGTTTGCCGGGGGCTGCAGGTGGACTGTTGGCGGGCTTGTTTACCAAGAAACAAGAGCCGGCAGCGAAAAAACCTAAGTTTGTTCGATCGCCCAAACCGAAAACTGATGCGGTTCCAGCACCCGCTGTGGATAAGGGCGAGGTAAAGCTAGAGGAAGAGCCCGCGATTCCCCCAATAGCTGAAATTATTGCCGAAAGTTCGATCGATTCGACAGCCGAAAGTGCGATCGGCCCTGACTTGAAAATTCCCGACAGGAGCGCACCTGCAATTGCAGAAATACCCGTCTTTTCAGTCGAAACTCCTGCTGCTGAGAGTTCACCAACCCCAGCAGAATTAGCCAGCAACTTCACTCCTCTACCTCTACCTCTAGAAATTTCGGAAATTCCCGCTGCAGCAAGTTTGGAGCCAGCACAGGCTCAGCCAGAGCCTCAACAGCAGCCAGAAGCCGATGATTTTGACGAGATGGAAACAGAATGGAGGACAGCCGTTAAAGAGTCGCAAGCCGCTGCGGCCGCAGCGGTCGCGGCCCCAACTCCTGCCAAACCTGCTAAAAAATCCGGCGGTTTCGCAAGTCTGTTCGGCAATATCAAAAATAGTCTCGGCGGTATGTTGGGACGGGGTGCGGGTAAAAACAAGTCTGATGCAACTCCCCAGACGCCAAAACCTTCAGCGACTCCAGAATCGATCGCACCTGAATCTAAAATACCGGCAAGTCCTGCACCGGGTATCGACCAGATTCTCGAATCCGAATTAGCCGAGGCGGCCGCGGAAGTGGCAGCCGAAAGCAGCAACACTGCTGTTGAAACCAGCCAAGCAGTGCCGTTTCCCAGGGATGTTGAAGCAATGGCCGATTTGATGGCGGCAGAAATCGCGAGTTTTGACAAAATAGGGGAAAGTCCGATCGACGAGCGATCGTCCGCCCAAACCCAGACACCGCTGGCTGCGGTTGGTGAACCAGAAGCAACAGCCCCTGCTGTATCTCTGGAAACCCAGACACCGCTGGCGGCAGTTGGTGAACCGGAAGCAGCAGCAGGCGTACCGGAAGCAGAAGCCCCAGCAGCATCGATAGAAATGACTGTGGTGGAAATGGCAGCGCCTGTAGAGATAGAAGTACCGGGAGAACCTGGGTTGAGCGTGCAGGTGGAAACGGTTTCAGTATCAGTGATCTCGATCGAATCCACAGATAAAAAACCATCTTCTGAGGGAGAAAAACCGGAATTGATTCGCCCGAATCCCCCCTCTTCCACAGATAAAAAACCATCTTCTGAGAGAGAACAACCGGAATTGATTCGCCCGAATCCCCCCCCTTCGGAGCTAGTAGAAGCTGCTCAAGCGGCCGATGAATCCAAGTCTGAAAATCTATCCGACGAAGATAAGCCCTCATCTTGAGGCTAAAAGCAAAAGGTAGAAATCAGAATTTTTTTTGATTCTGCCTTCTGCCTTCTTACTTCTTACTTTTTACTTTTTACTTCTTACTTTTTACTTCTTCCCTCTTCCTTCTTCCTTCTTCCCTCTTCCTTCTCCCTTAATATTATGAAAGCAATTATGGTCGTGGGAACAACATCTCACGCAGGGAAATCTTTACTTGTTGCAGCTTTGTGTCGAATCTTTGCTCGGCGAGGCTGGCGGGTAACTCCGTTTAAAGGTCAGAATATGGCACTGAATTCCTATGTCACAGCCGCCGGCGGAGAGATTGGTTACGCTCAAGCAGTGCAAGCTTGGGCCGCAGGCGTCGCACCTTGGGTAGAAATGAATCCGATTTTGCTCAAGCCGCAAGGAGACATGACTTCTCAATTGATTGTCAAGGGTCGGGCGATCGCCAATGTGCGAGCATCTCAATATTACGAGCAGTATTTCGATATCGGCTGGCAAGCTATTCGGGAATCTTTAGAATTTCTCCGTCAAGAATTTGACATGATTGTGTGTGAGGGAGCCGGTAGCCCTGCTGAAATTAATCTCAAACACCGCGATTTAACAAATATGCGGGTAGCTAAACATTTAAAAGCTCGGACTTTGCTAGTAGTTGATATCGATCGCGGCGGCGCTTTTGCTCACATTATCGGTACTTTGGAATTGCTCGATCCAGACGAACGGGCTTTAATTAAAGGATTCATTATTAATAAGTTCCGAGGACAAAAATCGATCTTAGATCCGGGGCTGACTTGGCTAGAAGAAAGGACGGGAATCCCGGTAGTTGGGGTGATTCCTTGGATAGACGAAGTGTTTCCCTCAGAAGATTCTCTCGATTTGCTCGATCGGCGTTCTCCCAATTCTCAAACCGACATAAATATTTCGGTCATCCGCCTGCCCCGAATTTCCAATTTTACCGACTTTGACCCCTTAGAATCGGAAACTTCCGTCACCGTCAAATATGTCAGCCCAAAAGACCATTTAGGCCATCCAGACGCCGTGATTTTACCAGGATCTAAAACTACAATTTCCGATTTGCACGTGCTGCGCCAAACAGGTATGGCCAAAGCTATTCAAAATTATTTAGTAGCTGGCGGTACAGTCATGGGAGTTTGCGGTGGCTTTCAGATGCTGGGACAAAGTATCACCGATAAAGAAGGCATTGAGGGAGAAAAAGGAGAATTTCCAGGATTGGGATTGCTGCCTTTGAAAACTGCGATGGCACCGAACAAAATTGCCCGCCAACGAATCGTAACATCTAACTATCCTCAACCGGGTTTGCCTGTTTCCGGTTACGAAATTCATCAAGGAAAAACGCAGATCCTAGAGTCAGATTTGACTCAACCGCTATTTGACGATCCGAGTTTAGGAATTGTCAATACTTCTCAATCAATTTGGGGTACATACCTGCACGGCATTTTTGACAACGGAGCTTGGCGGCGAGCTTGGTTAAATCACTTGCGGCAGCAGCGGGGACTCCGCGCATTGCCTACAGGTATTCCTAATTACCGGGAACACCGAGAAGCTCTGTTAGACACTCTAGCAGATACAGTGGAAAAGCACTTAGATATAAAGCATATTTTAGGTTAATTAGTTAACAGTTGACTGTTGACTGTTAACTATTAACTGTTAACTATTGTTTGTTAGAGTTGAGGTTAAAATGAAATGACAAAGATTGTTTTTTTACCTGATAACGTGACAGTTGAAGCTGAACCAGGAGAGCATTTGCTAGATGTAGCCAAACGTGCAGGGGTTTCTATTCCTACTGGCTGTCTCATGGGTTCTTGTCACGCTTGCGAAGTAGAAATTGATGGCGGGGATACGATTTGTGCTTGTATTTCCGGCGTCCCTTCCGGGAAAAAGCAAGTGACAATTAATCTCTATGTTGACCCGACTTGGTAATTTGTCAGTTGGCAATTGGCAGTTGGCAGTCAACAGTCAACAGTCAACCGCCAACAGCTAACAATCCCGCATTCGCAATTCCCAATATTTAATTTTTTTGCCATTCTTGCTGTTTTTTGCGAGCAGATTGCAGCCATTTTTGGGATTCGGGATAAATAGTTGTTCCGGGTTTGACTGATTCTAATTGATTGATAATTTTTTGCAACTGGCTGAGGGAGTAACCGGGATTTTGCCTCGGAGAATTCACCTCATTTTGCAAGTTAGCAAACAAGCTTTTAGCTTCTTGCAAAGCTGTGGTCGAATCTTTTTCTGCTTCCAGTCTAATCTGGGTAATTCCTAAATTTTTCTGATATTCAGCGAGTTTGGTTTGAGCGTCGAGATAGCCCGGATTATCGACTGAAATTAATTTCAGTCTATTAATACCTTCTTGCCACAATTCTGCTATTTGTTCCCACTGTGCAGCGGGATGGGGAGGTTTTTGGGAGGCGACGGCGGCGGAGAGAGCAAATTCTTTGGCAGCTTCAATTAAGTTGTCAGCCTGCACAGAACCAGTGGCGATGCCGCCCATTGCTTGAAAGTCTCTTTCTGCTGCTTTGAGTGTTTTCTTAGCCGTTTCTCCGGCGAGGGTTTCCGCGGGAATTTGATTGAGTTGGTCGATCGCACTTTGCCAATTTACCGTCGCTTTTTGTCTGTCTGCGGCAGTTTTTGCTTCCTGATACTGCTGTTTCGCCGCCTTTAGCGTTTGTTCGACTTGATTTAACTGAGTAAAAGCATTTTTTTGCTGGAAAATCTGAGCCTCCATCCGCCCGACATTTTTGCGGGCGGCTTGAAATTCATCGAGTGTAAACCGCCAACTGCAGCTAAAAAAAGAGCAGTACCTCTTTGGGTAATAGCCGAGGAACCACACTGGCAAGGCGTCAAGGTGTTTTTGAGCCTCTTTTGCTTTAATTTCGCCCAAGTCAAAATCAGCGACAGCCGTGGCTTTATTCACCAGTTGATCGGATTGTTCCACAAGGGCGATCGCCTGCCGGTAATTGTAATCCATACTCCTAAAACTCGGCAGCAACAATATCGGCATTGTTTTCGCCACGGGCCAGCGAATCATGGGAAAAGGTAGGTTAATCAGCCAAATTATCCCCGCAGCACTTCCCAGCAAACTCCCAGCAAAGATGATTTTACCGAACAATCCGGGCGGGCGGTTGGCTTTGACGGCAGCTTTAAGAGCTTGTTCGCTGAAGTTAGGAAATTCGTCTTTGAAGGTATCGCGGATTTCTTCTCTTGAGGCGAAAGTGCCGTTTTGCGATCGTAACTTCTCCAACCGCTTGATTACCATTCGTCGGTACACTTCACCCGCTAGACTATTAGCCGCCGCGCACTTGTCAACTTCTGCCCGCAAAATTTCAAAAGCTCGATCGGTAAGACGCGCCATAAAACTCACCTATTTCCTTTTAGTTATTTTACAGGTTCCCGTCACAATAATTGTTAAAATATATAAAGTTTATATCAAATAATCCGAATTAATTTCATGCCGACTGCTTTAATCACTGGTGCTTCTGGCGGAATTGGTGCAGCCTTCGCTGCCGAATTAGCCAAACGCCAGCACAATCTAATCTTGGTAGCTCGTTCCGAAGACAAATTGCAACAGCTAGCTGCTCAACTGCAACAGGAATTCAATATTTTGGTCGAAGTTATCGTTCAAGATTTGACCGCACCCGGAGCCACAAATGCTGTATTTGAGGCGGTTGTTAAAAAAGGTTGGACGGTTGATTTGTTGGTGAACAATGCAGGTTTTGGAGATTACGGTGTTTTTGCCGATCGCCCGCTTGCGAAACAACTAACAATGGTGCAACTAAATATTGTAGCATTAGTTGAACTTTCGCACTTATTTTTGCATGGAATGCGGCAGCGAAAATCAGGAAGTATTATCAATGTTGCCTCCATCGCAGCTTTTCAACCGATGCCGTACTTGTCAATGTATGCAGCTACTAAAGCCTTTGTTTTGAGTTTCAGCGAGGCACTTTGGGCGGAAAACAAAGATTTAGGAATTGGCGTTTTGTGCGTTTGTCCAGGGCCGACAGAATCGGACTTTGCTGGGGTAGCTGAATTTCCGAAAGATTGGGCATCCAGCAGCGGACAAAAACTCGTTCCAGCAGCGGAAGTAGTGCGAGATGCTTTGAAAGCTTTAGACAAAAATGAGTCTAATGTTGTGACAGGGGGAATTCCCAATCAAATCATCGCCAATATGCCTCGATTGATGCCGCGAGAACTTTTGGTGAAGTCGGTAGGAAAGGTGTTTCGGGCGAAAGAGGAATAATCGCGATCATCGAGAATATAAATAAACCAGCCCCCACCCAAGGACAAACATTAGATCGCCCCTCACCCAAATTTTCCCAAAAGTTGATCGCACATTCGGACTACCAAAATCCCCGCCACCAAAATCCCCCACGCTACCCCACAAGTCCGCCGGGGGTTGAAACCCCCGTCTCATAGCGAAAGTCCTCTAAAAGAGGACTGAAAAGCACATTAAATAAACAATCAAGTATTTGTCACCATAATCGAGTATTTTTCACCCTTCTTCAGTCGGTTTCAACTGAGATGTTGCACCATTCTCAAGAACAGGCAAGATGCCTGTTCCACAAAGAATGAGTTTTCTTGTGGGGTGGGCATCCTGCCCGCCCAAAAAAGGATTATTGATATTGGTGCAAGATGTGAGTTTCAACCGACTTTAGCTATGAGACAGGGGTTTCAACCCCTGGCGGACTCGCGGACAAACAAACGACCTCCTGGACAAACCATCGCACCCACGGACAAACCATCGGGCCGACAAATAAACGATAAATCCCCGTGGTGTTGCAAATATTGTCGCCCAAATGCGAGAACCCCTACAAGAATCTTGGCATCGCCCGCCCCAAACAGATGAGTTTCACCGATAATAAATTAATGGATCGAACCATCCCAAATCCCAAATCGCAATGAAGTCAAAACGCCAACAAGCCTATCTCAACCTGATAAATCAACTGCTAGCCTGTCCCAGCGGCGAAGAAGCGGAGGTATTGAAAACTCACCCGGAATTGCTGGATGATGGCTTGGTGGCGGCAATGCTAGAAGAGGCCGAGCGTCTCAGAAAAAAAGGTAAACTAAATAACGCTAATTGGTTGAAAAGTTTTGCAGGGCTACTGGGTAAGGTGGATGGCAACTTCCTAGCGGTAATTCCCCAGAAAGCAGAAGCAGACAGACTGTTAAAACAAGGCAAGTGGCAGTTTAACAGAAATCAAGTTCCAGAAGCTTTGCAGTCTTGGGAACAAGCATTAAGTATCTATCGGGAAATCGGAGATCGTCAAGAAGAAGCAGCTTCCCTCGGCAATTTGGGCAGTGCTTACAAATCCCTAGGGCAATTCCACAGGGCGATCGAGTTTCACCAACAGTCTTTAAAGATTTCACGGGAAATCGAAAATCGCCAAGGAGAAGCTGTTTCCCTCGGCAGTTTGGGCAATGCTTACCAATCCCTAGGGCAATACCACAGGGCGATCGAATTTCACCAACAGTCTTTAGAAATTAAACGGGAAATCAAAAATCGCCAAGGAGAAGCCAATTCCCTCGGCAATTTGGGCATTGCTTGCCAATCATTAGGACAATATCAACGGGCGATCGAATTTCACGCACAGTCTTTAATGATTTCACAGGAAATCGGAGATCGCCAAGGAAAAGCTTGTTCCCTAGGCGATTTGGCCAATGCTTACAATTCCCTAGGGCAATTCCACCGGGCGATCGAATTTCACGAACAGTCTTTAGAGATTTCACTAGAAATCGGAAATCGCCAAGGAGAAGCTGCTTCCCTCGGCAATTTGGGCAATGTTCACAATTCCCTAGGACAATATCAACAGGCGCTCAAATTTCACGAACAATCTTTAAAGATTAAACAAGAAATCGGAGATCGCCTAGGAGAAGCTAATTCCCTCAACAATTTAGGCTTAGCTTACGCTTATCTAGGGCAATATCAACTTGCAATCAAATTTCACGAACAGTCTTTAAAGATTAAACGAGCAATCAGATGTCGTGATGGAGAAGCAGCTTCACTCGGCAATTTGGGCAGTGCTTACTGTTCCCTAGGGCAATTCCACAGAGCGATCGAATTTCACGAACAGTCTTTAGAGATTTCACGGGAAACCGGATATCGCCAAGGAGAAGCTGCTTCCCTCGGCAGTTTGGGCAACGCTTACAATTCCCTAGGGCAATACCACAGGGCGATCGAATTTCACGAACAGTCTTTAGAGATTTCACTAGAAATCGGAAATCGCCTAGGAGAAGCTGCTTCTCTCGGCAATTTGGGCAATGTTCACAATTCCCTAGGACAATATCAACAGGCGCTCAAATTTCACGAACAATCTTTAAAGATTAAACAAGAAATCGGAGATCGCCTAGGAGAAGCTAAATCCCTCGGTAGTTTGGGCAACGCTTACAATTCCCTAGGGCAATACCACAGGGCGATCGAATTTAACCAACAGTCTTTAAAGATTAAACGAGCAATCGGATGTCGTGATGGAGAAGCTAATTCCCTCGGCCGTTTAGGCAACGCTTACAGTTCCCTAGGGCAATACCACAGAGCGATCGAATTTCACGAACAGTCTTTAGAGATTTCACGGGAAATCGGATATCGCCAAGGAGAAGCTGCTTCCCTCGGCAGTTTGGGCAACGCTTACAATTCCCTAGGGCAATACCACAGGGCGATCGAATTTCACGAACAGTCTTTAGAGATTTCACTAGAAATCGGAAATCGCCTAGGAGAAGCTGCTTCTCTCGGCAATTTGGGCAATGTTCACAATTCCCTAGGACAATATCAACAGGCGCTCAAATTTCACGAACAATCTTTAAAGATTAAACAAGAAATCGGAGATCGCCTAGGAGAAGCTAATTCCCTCAACAATTTGGGCAACGCTTACAAATCCCTAGGGCAATACCACAGGGCGATCGAATTTCACGAACAGTCTTTAGAGATTTCACTAGAAATCGGATGTCGTGATGGAGAAGCAGCTTCACTCGGCAATTTGGGCACTGTCTACGAATCCCTAGGGGAATACCAGCAGGCGATCGAATTTCAACAACAGTATTTAGAGATTTCACGGGAAATCGGATATCGCCAAGGAGAAGCTAATTCCCTCGGCAATTTGGGCAATGCTTACTATTTCCTAGGGGAATACCACAGGGCGATCGAATTTCACCAACAGTCTTTAGAGATTTCACTGAAAATAGGCGCTCGCCAAGGTGAGTCAATTTCTCTAAATAATTTGGGAAGGACTTTACTCCAAACTAACCAACTTGCAGGAGGTGAAAGAGCATTTCGTGCCTCAATCGAAATTCATGAAACTCTGCGTTCTGAATTAGTCAATAATGACCATAAAGCTTCAATCTTTGAAACCCAAGTATCTGCCTATCGCCTGCTGCAAAAAGTCCTAGTTGCCCAAACTAAATTTGATGAAGCCTTAGAAATATCAGAAATGTCGCGCACCCGTGCCTTCCTCGAGTTATTGCAAAAAACTTTATTAACAAACGATCTGCCAGCCAATGACGAAACAGATAGATTATCCATCCCCAAAATCCAACAAATCGCCTGTGAAAGAAACTCCACAATAGTTGAATATTCGATTATCAATTCAGACATCATTTACATCTGGGTAATCCAACCAAACGGCAAGATCACCCCTCGCGCCGCCAACCTCGAACCCCTCAACCAACAAAACCAATCCCTCAAACAAATCATCCTCAAAACCCGCGTCTCCATCGGCACCCTAGAAACCGACGACGAAGGCAACAAAATTCAGCTAGAATCCCAGTACAATCGAGACGAAACAGGCCGCTTTCCCCTCTTGCAACTCCTCCATCAAATCCTGATCGAACCAATCATCGACTTGCTGCGAACCTATGCCAATAACCCCATCATATTCATCCCCCACTACGACTTATTTTTAGTTCCTTTCGCCGCTTTGCAAGATAGCAACAACTGCTACCTAATCGAAGATTATACCATCCTCACCGCCCCTTCCATCCAAGTATTAGAAAAAACTCGCGAACATCAAAACCGAGTGCGAGGATTGAGACAAGCCGCCCTAATTGTCGGCGATCCCACTATCGACCCAAAATTCAACGAAAACCCCTACAAACTCAAGCAAATGCCGAGGGCAAAAGAAGCCGCCGAAACCATAGCTGCAATTTTAGGAACCCAAGCAATTAGCGGAGAAAATGCCACCAAAGTCGCCATTTTAGACAGAATGCTAAACACCCGCATCGTCCATTTATCCGCCCACGGACTCCTCGACGATTTCCAAGGTTCCGGCATTCCCGGCGCGATTATTTTAGCACCATCAGGAGACACCGACGACGGCGCACTTAACGCCGCAGAAATCCTGCAATTAAAACTCGATTCCGAACTCGTAGTTTTAAGCGCGTGCAGCACCGGGCGCGGTAAAATCACCGGAGATGGAGTCATCGGATTGTCGCGCTGCTTCATCCTCGCCGGAGTCCCCAGCATCATCGTTTCCCTGTGGAATATGGGAGCGATTTCAGCCAAATTACTAATGACTGAATTCTACCAAAACTTAGCACTGGGCAAGAATCGAGCAGCCGCCTTGCGGTGTGCTATGCTAACCACAAAAGCTCGATTTCCGAGTCCCATAGCTTGGGCTGCATTTACTTTAATTGGCGAAACCGAAACTTTACCGCTATCAACTGAAAAAACAGATTTAAGGAGATTAGTCATGTCACTTCCCGATGATGCGAAACCTGAAGAAATTGTGGCGGCTTTTAATAAGTTATTGAAAATATCCGAGCCGCAATTTGTCGCAGAATTATCAGCGATTGATGTTGGTGCGACAGATAATGTGAATGTTATCGCTCAAACAATCAAGGATTGGTGCGAAAGCAGGCCTCAAATTGAAGAGAATTTAGAGAACGAAATTTATCAGGCGGGTGCGGGCGGCACTGATAGTGATGCACCGGAGGAAATCGTGAGGGAGTTTTGCGAAACGCTGAAGGAAAATCAGATTCGACTGGGTTTGTCTGTGTCATCTGCACCGCCAACAAATAATCCAGAAACACCTTCCTAGGATAGAAACTATAAAAATCTTGTGGGCTGGGCATCTTGCCCGCCCCAAATATCTGATAGAAATACTCGCAAACATCTCAAAAACTTGATTATGAGCCAAGAATGGCAAATTAAAAATCCCAGCATTACCCTCTATCCTTTCCACCTGCGGGATGATAGCGACGAAGGCTATAAGCAAGTAGCAAAAAATGCCCAAATTTTGTGGGGAAATCTAGCAGATAATGTCGGCAAAGAATTTAACATCAACGAACTAAACTCCCTCAGAGACAAGCTAATTTGCTACAAAAACGGCCTGTATTATCCCGACGGCGAACGGAAGAATCTGACTAACGAAGAATTGCTAATTTCAGATAGTGGAAAAACTCTGAAGTTTCCGCAAATTATTCAGCCAGATAACCAGAAACTTGATGGTTCTATCTATGCCCTGCGAATTCACGACACTTACACCGCAGACTTGACATTTTACTATAAAAATGACACAATAAAAGTAGCGGAGTTAACTCGATTAAATCCCCAAGGTTGCCTGTTGCCAAATGCAATTCAACCGTCTCTGGGACAAACCTTATTATTATACGCAGCACCAGCAGTTTATGATACTTACCGGAAACTAGCTGACGAATCGGTTAAAGCTTTTGTACAGGATAAACAGCCAGCATCAGTAGAGTTTCGCGCCGAAGGAAAGTTATTCGGGAGTCCGATTTTTGAGTATGACAGCCGCGAAGATGATGCGAATAAGCGATGTCACTTTCTAGTATGGTTGCAAGAAAATCCCCGAACTTTGGGATTCGCAACCTCGACGTTTAACTTTTACTTGATGAATCTGCTGTGTTCTCGCGCTAAAATCGTATTTGTGTATCGCGAAGCTAGGAAAAAGTATCGCAAAGCACAGCAAATAGTCAGCGAGTTAGAAAAGAAGCTTCCCGAATTCAGTCAAATAGAAAGGGAACAAGATAGACAAGTTAAGTTGCAGAAGTTAAAGCAATTCCTGGCTGAAGTCCGCACTAAAATGTTTGATTGTGCTCAGCAAGTGCGGTATTTGCAAGAAGACAAAAATACTATTGACACTAATGCTGAAAATTATGGTGATGCCTTGACAAAAATTAGAAGTTTGTGCATCCCAGGCGATAATCTGGATTTCTTGCAAAAGTTTCAAGATTTAGCTGAGAATAAATATCAGCGACAAATTGAAATCGATTTAAACTACTTGATTGCTAGTCAAAATTTGTTCCAGCAGTCGATATCCACTGTGCGGGGGATGGTGGAAATCGAACAGGTGGAATTGGACACGGAACAGGAAGACAGGGAGAAAAAGCGCGATCGCCAGCTTGAGAATATCATATTTTTTGTCGGAACTGCGATCGGCGGCGGACAAATCTTTTCCGCCGCCTATCCTCTAATTAAGGATAAACCGATTCAATGGCAACCCGATTTTTCTCTACCGCTGCATCCCTTTGTTGCGACGATTATCTGGAGTCTGCTGTTTGGCTTACTATTTGGCTTGTTAATGCTGGCTCTCGCCGTGTGGGTAAGGAAAACTTTTCCCCGATAAATGAGTTAGCCGAAATCAGGACACGGCCGAAATCAGGACACGGCAGTGCCGTTTCCCTACAATTAATCCTCGGGCGATGGTTATATCCTCGCAAAGGCGATCGCGGGCGAATCCTCGCCCTTGCTACGATTTTTTGGGGTAGGGAAAGGGCATTGCCGTGTCCTCAATTGCTGGTAAAAAAACCCGGTTTCTGGGCTATAAATTACAAATATCGAGTTAACTGGACTCGGTAGCGTTCCTTCTTAGTAACAGCAACTTCCCCAATTTCCAATCTTCCCTTGCCGGTAACAGCAATTAAATCTCCAGACTTGACATTATAACTAGCTTGAGTAACGTCTTTCCAGTTAACTCGCACGTCACCGCTGTCAATTAAATCGGCCATTTTGCTGCGAGACATTGCGAACCCAGCCGAGGCGACAGCATCCAATCTCATCGATGCTTCAACGGTTGTCATTTCTTTCTTTTTGGGTTCTCTAATTTTGAGTTCGCTCAACTCAATGCGCCGCGTTTGCACGGGAACCGATCGCACTTGCTGCAAACTCATCTCCAAATACTCTACCATCTCGGGCATGACAATGGCTTGCGCGCCGCGTTCTCCCAAAACAATCACATCGCCAGTTTTCTCCCGGACAATTCCCGTACCCAACATCGCCCCCAAAAAGTCGCGGTGAGAAGCTGTATCGAACAAGAAATTGCCAGCGATTTCTACCGCAGCAACGTTAACGCTAGCAGAGTCGATCTGGATATCCGATCGCGCGATCGCAATTCTTTGTCTTTCAGCTTGCGGGTAGCCGCCCCAAGCCACTACTTCCACGTCTGTTAACCGCTTAAATACCGTCAGAGTGTCCGCCAATTCTGGAGGCGACAGAAAATCAGTCTGAGTAACTTCCCAAGTTTTAATTGCTTGTTCCGCTTGGTCGATCGCCCGCGCCACACATTCGCGGTTTTCGATGCCTTTTAACAGTTCTTCTTTTTGTAACATCAGTTAATGCTAGATTCTAATTTGAAATTGCCAAAGCTTGCTGTAACTAAAAAGTCTACTTTTTTAACAGTCCCACTACTTCAATTATAGTCTAAGATAATCCAATAACGCTCTTAGGATTTTTGTGGCTCGCAAAGCTGATATGATGAACATGATTATTATACCAAATGTATGAAGTTTTCGAGTTTAAGCAAGGTTAATATTTCAACGCGGTTGCTGTGTCAGGAAGCAGCCGAACCGTTGAAACAAGCGCTACAGGGTAAAAGCCTTGTACCCGAGGAAGCAACGGCATTACTAGCAGCAGACGAGCAACGCGCCATTCATGCCCTCAGCAAAAATAAGGCGTTGATCCAGGAAATTCAGAATCGCGTGCAGGGGTTGCCATCTTTCCATTCCCTGCTACAGGGCGATAGCCGAAACTTAATGCCGAAACTTAATACATATTCCCGATGAAAGCGTACATCTAGTTCATATCTAATCCGTTAGCATCGGAATAGTAAATTCGAGTTCACCGTTGACTGTTGACAGTAAACCGTCAACAGTCAACATCATTCCGGTGTAACCGGAAATGATATCACATCGCCCCCCTATTGGAATTTAAAAGAATATCTCAAAAATCTCAACCAGCTTGGCGAAATAGCAGACTACGAAAAGTTTTTGCAGGAGATCGATCGAGTATGGCAGCAAAATAGTCCAGCCAACTACTTATTCTTCTTCACCCGCAAATACAGCTCTTCCATGGCCTCAATAAACGAACCATCCTTGTGCCAAAACTGTGGAAAATCTCCCTGTTTCTTCACCACGATCGCACTTACCCCACTTTGCGCTGCCACCTCAATCGTCTGCGGTAATCGCTTCGCACCATGCCAAAACTCTTTCAGGCTGACCGTTTGCGCCTCACTGGCGATCGCCTGCGTGTAATAGGAATCCACCGCCACAGGGGCCGCTGCATCAGCAGTTAACTCTGCAGAAAGCGCCAAACCCAAAGGCGTTTTTGCCAATTCGCGGTGCAGCACTTCCTTAGAAAGCCCCCGTAATTCAAACAGTAAAAATGGATCTTTGTCCAATTCGGCCGCCACCAAATAATAAACTCCGGCAATATGTTTGCAGGGATTGCTATAGTCTGGGCAAGAGCAAGTAGTCTTAAAGTCCTCGCGGCTGCTGGGTAAAAGGTGCAATCCGAGGGGTGCAAAAGCCTTTTCAATATTGTCGGGCATTTCGTTGAGCAGCAGCCGAGAAATGAAGCTGGCTTTTGATGCCATTTGGGCGATCGCCATTTGCCACTTTTCCTGACTAATTGGCTCAAACTCAATTTGAGTTGTGTACAGAGGCTCCTTATAAACCCCAAAATAAGGATTAACCGAGCCTCTCACCTGTGCCATCACTAACCCATCATTCATGCCAAAGCTTTTTACCTTGCCGTTTCGTGCATAGGCACGTCCCCGCCCGAGTCGCCCAGAATCTGTAAATCTTTCTAACGCATCGATAAATTTATTGCCCCACCAAGTCCGAGTAAATTGTGACATATTTTTTGATTTCTCCTAATCTAGAACCGCATTTTTATTGAGCCTAATTAATTTCTTAAATGCCTCATTATCCAACTCAGTTAACCACGATTCATCAGCACCAATAATTGACCCTGCCAATTTCTTTTTGTCCTCAATCATTTGGTCAATTTTTTCCTCCAACGTGCCAATTGCCACAAACTTATGCACAAACACATTTTTTTCCTGTCCGATCCGAAACGCCCGATCCGTTGCCTGATCTTCCACCGCCGGATTCCACCAGCGATCGAAATGGAACACGTGATTGGCTTTTGTCAGCGTAATTCCCACGCCACCGGCCTTCAGTGACAGAATAAATACCGAAGGTTCAGACTCTGGATCTTGAAACTCTGAAATCATCCGTTCCCGTTTTTCGCGACTGGTTCC
Organism: Microcoleus sp. Pol7_A1; assembly: GCF_036701085.1. Lineage (NCBI taxonomy): Bacteria > Bacillati > Cyanobacteriota > Cyanophyceae > Oscillatoriales > Microcoleaceae > Microcoleus > Microcoleus sp. Pol7_A1. Next base: position 40,150 of record NZ_JAUBQD010000044.1, on the reverse strand, counting down.
CCCGTGGATGTAGTAAGTGTTGTAATGTAGCGTTTGTTTAATATATTTTTCCAACGCGCTTCCCAGTTCTGTAAACTGCGTAAATACCAATAAACTTTCGCCTTCTGCTTTGACTTCCTCAATCATCTCGATCAGCCGTTCCAGTTTGTGCGATCGCTCTGGTGTAAACTCACTTTCATCTTGCAAAAACTGGCGCGGATGGTTACAAATTTGCTTCAGCTTCAGCAGTGTCGCCAAAATCATCCCCTTGCGCTGCATCCCTTCCGCCGCGTCAATTTCTTGTTCTACCTCTTTGACGATCGCTTCATAAAGCGAAGCTTGCTCGCGGGTGAGATTGCAGTATAGCTTTTGCTCAACTTTGTCGGGGAGATCCTGAATAATCGACTTATCGGTTTTCAGGCGTCGGAGAATAAAGGGTTCCACTAATTTTTTGAGCGCTGCCGATTGCGTGCGACTCCCATTTTTTTGAATCGGGATCTCAAACAACTTCCGAAACTGCGCCTCTTTACCCAGATAGCCCGGATTGAGGAAATTAAAAATTGACCATAAATCCAGCAATCGATTTTCCACGGGTGTTCCAGTCAGCGCCAACCGATGGGTAGCAGGCAACTTTAAGATCGCCTTTGTTTGCGCCGCTTTCGGATTTTTAATATTCTGCGCTTCATCAATTACTAAGCGATGCCACGCTACGCTGCTCAACAGTTTCTCGTCTTTGCGCGCCAAGGTAAAGGAAGTAATCAACATATCGCAACCTTGGACGGCGGCTTTAAATTCCTTGGCATCTTGCAAACGTTGAGGGCCGTGGTGTATGAGCGATCGCAATTCTGGAGCAAACTTTTCCATTTCCTTTTGCCAGTTACCAACTACGGATGTGGGCGCAATTAGCAGCGTGGGTAGAACCAAAGGTGCGATCGCTTTTTCTGTCTCTTTTGTAGTAGATAAAACTTCCCGCTCTTGCAATAATCGAGCAATTACCTGCGCCGATTTACCCAAACCCATATCATCGGCAAGACAGCCATTTAATCCCAAACTTTCCAAATAACTCAACCAAGAAACGCCGCGCTTTTGGTAATCCCGTAACTTGCCTTGAAACTTTGCTGGATCTGCAATTAACTCTAACCGACTCTTATCGTTCAGCTTCTCCAACATATCCGATAAAGCCCGATCGCGCTCAACCTCCAATTGTTCGCTCGCTTCTCCTTCTGCCGTCAACTTCATAAAGTCAATCAGGCTTAAATCGGGGTTTTCTTGGCGATGTTTTTTCCAAAACTCCAACATCTCCTGCATCTTGTCTTTGTCCAGTTCCATCCATTGTCCTCGGAACTGCACCAGCGGTGTTTTGCTATTTACTAACGCCTGCCATTCTTGTTCGCTAACCCGTTCACCCCCGATCGCCAATTCATATTGATATTCCACCAAGGAATCCGCCGAAAACAATCCTTTGCTCTTGATTGCAGCGCTCTTGCTGCCCTTCCCTTTGACTTGCAGGCGAATCTTCGCCCGCTGTCGTCCCTTCGGCGTCCACCAAGCGGGGACAATCACTTTGTATCCGGCATCTTCTAATACCCAAGCGGACTCGCTGAGAAAGGTGAAAGCATCATCTAAGCTGAGGGTAATGTTAACGGGTTTGTCTGTTTCTAGCCCTTGCCAAAGTTGCGGATAAATGCGGGCAGCGTAGCCGAGATTTGTCAGCAAATGTTGCTCAAAGTTGTCTCCGAATTGTGTTTGCAACTGTTTTTGTTGAGTCGATCGCGATCGCCAATAATCCTGCAACGGCATCCGCAGAGATGGGTCTTTTTTCGCAGCCGCCTGAAACTCTAAAACCCAAGGCTGTTCGGGGTTTTCGGGGGATTGTAGTTGAAAGCAGAGGGAGAATGAGTCAGCAGATTGATTGCGCGTAATGCGATCGCGCCAGGTTTGCCATTGCCGGTATTGTTCAAGGCTTACTCGCGCGATTTTTCGTGTTTGGTTGAGGCAGATTTGGAGTAAAGAATCCGCAATCTTATTTTCAAACGATGCTGGGATGGGGGTTTGAGTGACAATTTCCGCGATCGCACACTCGGAAAAATGCCGCAGCAACCGTTCGCGATCGTAGAACTTTGGTGTATCTTGTAGCTGGATCTTCCGAAAACCGGACACACAAACTAAAGGCATCCATTCAACATAGCGTTGTAAATCAGTTTCGTACTGTGTTGAAACAATTTCCCATCCCGGATAAATCTCAAAGCTGGGTGCAATTTTGGCAGGTGTTTTTGGAGTTTTTGCAGTTGTTTTGGTTTTTGTCTCGCCCGCTTTCTTACGCCCGCGCGTGGCTTTCTCAGCGGGTTCGGATGTTTCGATGGGTGCGATCGCGATCGGAGCAGTTTCTCGATAGCGCAACGCCGGAATATAATGATCTTTCAGAACAATTTGCTTAAAATTTTGGGTGTAGTGATACCAAAATAGCAAGTCTGAACCAAACTGAACTTCTGCTAAATCGTAGAGGGCAAAAAAATGCAGATCGTTCAATACTTTAGTCAAAGTGTGGGTGGCGATGGACACACAATCAACTTGCCAATACTCCAACTCAAATGTTTCGGGTAACTCTGTCTCTAAATATCGCGCTAGTTCTAAAGATGGTAACGGCTGGTTGTCGGCAGTGGGCAGTAAAAAATACCGAGGGACGATCGCGTATTCTATCCCCATCGCACTTGTATTGCTGACTGGTGGCAGTTGAATCCCGGCTTCTTTCGTTAGAAACTCTCTTAACTGTGCCGTCTCCAATTGTCGGGGATGAACCTTAGCAGGCTGTTTTTTCTTTTCAGTGGTTTCAACCCAAAGACAAAAAGTTCCACCTTGAACAAAACTCTCTTCTGTTTGAGGAATCCAAGTCCCGTGGAGGATTTTCATAGGTCATACCAAACGCAACCTTTGGCAGCCTATCATATCATGAATGAGTGGGAAAATATAAGAAGGCGGTTGAAAGCAGGTTTATACAAACCATGTCTGCTGGATGCCGACTAAAGAGAATAACATAATTTTCCCCAGTTGTCCTCTTTAACCAGCCTCTGCGAGTTTTGACTTTATAGATGCGGTTTCAACCGCCGAGTCTTCTTACAAATTTATAAAATATCAGTTAAATCCAACACAAAACCGGGTAGTACATCTTCACCTGACAGAGTTGCAGGTTCATCTAAAATTTCTACTTCTCTACCTTGACGGGAGATTTCAACTTTTCTATTTTTGCGATCGAGCAACCATCCCAACCTCGCTCCATTTTTCACATACAGTTTCATTTTAGCCCGCAATTTTTCTAGGGAGTCAGTGGTCGATCGCAATTCCACCACAAAATCGGGACAAATCGGCGCAAATTTCTCTTTCTGTTCGGGAGTTAAAGCATCCCACCTGTCGCGCAGCACCCAAGCAGCATCGGGAGAAATGTCTGAACCGTCGGGCAGTTTAAATCCAGTTGAAGAGTCAAAAGCAATTCCCAAATGCTTATTTTGACGGCTCCAACCTTCGAGTTGAAAACTTAGATCCGCATTCCGTCTGCCTGTATCGCTACTAGCAGGCGGCATAATAATTAATTCTCCCGTTGCAGTGCGCTCAAATCTTAAATCCCGGTTGTCTGTACACAACTGAAAAAACTGCTCGTCTGTTAATTCGAGCGTTAATTCTAGGGGAGAATGTATGGGGATAGTTGGTAATTCCATAACGGCCTCCAAATATTACACGAGTTGAATGTCAACAGTCAACAGTCAACAGTCAACTGTTAACAAACAAATAACTAAGTCTCTGTATAACCTTGGATATTTTCCGGTTCAAACTGCTGCAAAATATTCGCAGCTTTCCCCGTCAAATCGTCAGTACCCTTAACCGCAATCAAAAATTTACCCGCATTCAAACGGTTGCGGTAGGGCAAAGCATCGCCGCTACCAAAAGCCATACCGCCCGCGCCTCCTACAAAAACGCTGCCCATCGCAGCGGCGATCGCACCCAGTAAGCCACCGATCGCGTGATCGCCAATTTCGCCCGCCCACGCAAAAGTCTTCAACTCAGTCATCAGACTGAAAGTAACGCCAGCAATAAAGCCAAAGGGAATCAGCCAAACAGCCATGAGTTTAGCTTGTTTCTTCGCTTGCTGGTTGGGGTCGATCAAGCCAAATTCATCAGCAGTTTTGTAGCCGCGGCCCAAAATGCTCACTTGCTTCATAGGCAAGCCTTCTTTTTCCAGAGCACAGTAGGCAGCTTCGGCTTGAATTCGATCGGGCAGTACGGCGATAAGATAATTCATTGACAATAATTCCTGATAGTTAGGCTGAAATAGCCAAAGTCTATTATATCCCGAAAAGACATACTAGCTAAGCAATTGGGGGATTTTAACACGGGCGTAAACTCCGATCGCCCGCAAAGCTAAAATATTTCATGCAAAAAACGGCCGACCTTGACCGAATACAGATACAATTCAAACTGCACAAAGGCAAGCTTGAGCTGAGCTGTTAGATACTGCTCTAAGTCATAAGTCTCAACTTTGAGCTCGCCAACGCTCGGTCTATTTTTACTATTGCACTCAATTGCTTGCTATGCCTAAAGTTCTAGTATCCGATCCGATCGACCAAGCCGGAATTGACATCCTCTCCCAAGTCGCGCAAGTTGACGTAAACACAGGGCTCTCAGCCGAAGAACTGGTACGAATTATTCCAGATTACGACGCTTTGATGATCCGTTCTGGCACCCAAGTTACCAAAGAAATCATTGAAGCCGGGAATTCACTCAAAATCATCGGCAGAGCCGGCGTCGGCGTAGATAATGTCGATGTACCCGCCGCTACCCGCAAAGGAATTGTAGTCGTCAATTCCCCCGAAGGCAACACGATCGCCGCCGCCGAACACGCGATCGCCATGATGCTCTCGATGTCTCGCCACATCCCGGAAGCCAACGCATCCGTCAAAGGTGGTAAATGGGAACGCAACCGCTTTATCGGCGTAGAAGTTTACAAAAAAACCCTCGGCATCGTCGGTTTGGGCAAAATCGGCTCCCACCTCGCCGCCGCAGCCAAAGCAATGGGCATGAAACTGCTGGCCTACGACCCCTTCATTTCCACCGAACGAGCCGAACAGTTGGGCTGTCGCTTGGTAGAACTCGAACTGCTGATGCGCGAATCCGACTACATCACCCTGCACATCCCCAAAACGCCGGAAACCCTGCACTTAATTAACGCTGAAGTGCTCTCGAAAATGAAGCCCACGGCCCGCATCATAAACTGCGCCAGAGGCGGCATCATCGACGAAGCAGCCCTAGCAGAAGCCATCAAAGAAGGTAAGATCGCCGGCGCAGCTATAGACGTTTACGAACACGAACCCCTGGAAGCCGATTCCCCGCTGCGGAATGTCGGCCAGAACATCGTGCTGACGCCCCACTTGGGAGCATCCACAGCGGAAGCTCAGGTGAATGTGGCGATCGACGTTGCCGAACAAATCCGCGATGTACTGTTGGGATTGCCCGCGCGATCGGCTGTGAACATACCCGGCATTTTCCCAGACTCGATCGAAAAACTCAAACCCTACCTGCAACTCGCCGAAACCCTCGGCAACCTCGTCAGCCAGCTAGCCGGAGGCCGAGTCGATTACCTCAACGTTCAACTGCAAGGCGAATTGGCCAGCAACCAAAGCCAGCCCGTAGTCGTTGCCGCCCTCAAAGGCCTGCTCTCCCAAGCCCTGCGAGAGCGCGTTAACTACGTCAACGCCAGCATTGAAGCCAAAGAACGCGGAATTCGGGTCGTCGAAACCAGAGACGCCTCGATTCGCGACTATACCGGTTCCCTGCACCTCTCGGCCAAGGGAACTCTCGGCGAACACACAGTCACGGGTGCAGTGCTCGGCGAAAGCGAAATTCGGATTACCAGCGTTGACGATTTCCCGGTCAACGTTTCCCCCACTCACCATATGCTGTTTACCCTGCACCGCGATATGCCGGGGATTATCGGCAAAATTGGTTCCCAATTGGGCAGTTTTAATGTCAATATTGCCAGTATGCAGGTAGGCCGTAAAATCGTGCGAGGCGATGCGGTGATGGTTTTGAGCCTCGATGACCCTCTACCAGAAGGGATACTGGCCGAGATCCTCAAAGTTCCGGGAATTCGGGATGCTTACACGGTAAATCTTTGATGGATTTTGGAGTTTAGATTTTGGATGCCAGGACTGATAATTGGTAATGGGTAATTGATCGTTGGTAATTGGCAAGAAAGCGGGAATTTTTCTATTAGCCAATCCTTATTCCTCACTCCCCAGTTCCCAGTCTCCAGTTCCCCTGGGCCAATCTAAAATCTAAAATCTAAAATCTAAAATCGTTATGGCACATAGCTGGTGGGAAATTAGAATTCTTTGCGATCCGGCGCTGGAAGATATCATCTTTTGGCGTTTGGAACGGTTTGGCTGTCGGGGAACTGCTACTGAGATCAAAAGCAATTCCTGTCTGATGTCGGCTTATTTGCCCGAAGAACAGGCAGGATTGCTGGATTTGGCCGCTCTGTCTCTGTGGCTGCGCCAAGATGCTCTGTGTGCAGGTTTGCCCCTACCTGCGATGCAGTGGGATTTGATTGAAGAGGAAGACTGGGGCAGCACTTGGAAGCAGCACTGGCAGCCTCAAGAAGTGGGCGATCGCTTTTTAATTAATCCGGCCTGGCTGCCCCCACCGACTGATACCGATCGCGTTATTTTGCGTTTAGATCCCGGTGTGGCCTTCGGTACCGGTGCTCACGCTACTACTCAACTTTGTCTGGAGTCGCTGGAAATGCGTCTCGGTTTTGATGACAAAGAGTGCATCGTTGCTGATATCGGCTGCGGATCTGGTATTTTGTCGATCGGCGCGGTGTTGTTGGGCGCTACAAAAGTTTATGCTTTGGATACCGATCCTTTGGCAGTGCGATCGACCATTAGCAACAGACTACTCAACCGCGTTAATTCTCAGCAGTTAGTTGCAGATCTCGGCAGTATCGATCGCTTGAAAGAAATGATCGATGAGCCGATCGACGGTTTGATCTGCAACATTTTAGCAGAAGTAATCATCGATTTGATACCGCAGTTCACTGCAATTAGCAAACCGACTACTTGGGCCGTGCTTAGCGGCATTTTGCTCGAACAAGCTAAGCCAATTGCCGACACTCTCGAACAGCACGGCTGGATTGTCGCTACTCTGTGGAAGCGCCAAGATTGGTGCTGTTTTAATATTCGGCGCAGTTAACAATATGGTAATTGCTAATTCCTAATTGCTAATTGGTAATGTTGAGTTCATATTTCATTTTTGGGAAGTGAAGTTAAATAAATCTCGCACCTGAAAATAAACCGCGCCAGCCCAGTAAAAGCAATTCACCAAAATCAACAACGTTTTTCCAACATAAGAATTAACAAAACCAAAAACCCGGAAAGTTGACAGCAGCACCAACAACATTTCCACCACAGAAACAATTGAACCGTAGTGCTTCCTATCCCAATAAGAAAACGGGCTAATAAAACGGTAATTGCTGAACGGAAAAAAGTGCCTATGAGCGTCGTCATTGTGGACAGGCAAATCTCCCAGAGAGTGCAAGATCGTGCTGACAAACAGAATTTGCACGCTTTGCCAGCCAAAGTAATAAGCAATTAGCAAACCAATAACCGCTAGGGGAATTGAATGAAACAGAGCCACAATATTTTGCACAAAAGGCTCATAATATGCTTTTGACCAAATTGTAGCTGCGGGCAAGCGAGCAATGTATTTCGCCCAAAAGTAAAATAAAAATATCGGAATATCCGGCAAAATTCCGCCGATAACAATAATTAGATTAGCTTGCGGCAGTTGCGGTTTCCCGAGAATTGCCAGATTGATAATAGCGTGGCTGGGAGTCTTCATAAGTAGGGTGCGTCAACTAGGATTATCTTATTCATAATTAATCAGATATGGGCTGACGCACCCTACGTGTGAAATAATTGGCTCGTGTTACAAGAAAGGTTGCAGTCGATCGATCAACTGCGCCGGTTGCACCACTCCTTCAATGCGATCGACCTCAGCGCCATTTTTGAACAGCACCAAAGTCGGCAAAGCATAAATGTGATGCTGCGACGCCAACTCTTCGTACTTATCGGTGTCAATTTTGACAACCATCAGCTTGTCTTTCATCTGACCGCTCACTTGCTCTAAAATCGGTGCCATCATCTGACAAGGCCCGCACCAAGTCGCGTAAAAATCTACCAACACCGGCAAGTCAGAGCCGGATAGTAACTCCTCAAAACTGCTGAACTGTTTTTGAACTGCCATAAGACAAAATAATTTTTTGGGTTCTGGCTCGATTTTAGTGCAAAATTCTCTGGTAGATTGCGAGGATACAATTATGGAATTATTACCAGAGACTTTTCAGAGATTGCGGGGTCAAGTTGCTGTCGTGACCGGTGCGTCGCGGGGAATCGGCCGCGCCGTTGCTTTAACATTAGCCGCAGAGGGCGCTAAAGTCGCCGTCAACTATGCGAGTTCGAGTGCTGCTGCTGATGAGGTGGTAGCAGAAATAGTCGCTGCTGGAGGAGAAGCTGTCGCACTTGCAGCAGATGTCTCGAAAACTGAGCAAGTAGATTTACTCACCAGTAATGTCATGGAAAAATGGGGACGGATTGACATTTTGGTGAACAATGCAGGCATTACTCGCGATACTTTGCTATTGCGGATGAAGTTGGAAGATTGGCAAGCGGTAATTGATTTGAATTTAACTGGCGTGTTTTTGTGTGCGAAAGCTGCGAGTAAAATCATGCTGAAGCAGCGAAGCGGCCGAATTATTAATATTGCTTCGGTTGCTGGGCAAATGGGCAATCCCGGACAAGCTAATTACAGTGCGGCGAAAGCTGGGGTAATTGGGTTTACTAAAACTGTGGCGAAAGAGTTGGCGAGTCGCGGGATTACTGTGAATGCGGTTGCACCGGGTTTTATCACTACAGATATGACTAAGGATGTCAAGTCTGATGAGATTTTGAAGTATATTCCGCTGGGGAGATATGGGGAAGTTGAGGAAGTTGCGGGGATGGTAAAGTTTTTGGCAGCGGATGCGGCGGCGGCTTATATAACCGGGCAGGTTTTTAATGTGGATGGGGGGATGGTGATGGCTTAGGATTTGGGAATTTTTTTAACCGCAGATGGACGCGGATGAACGCGGATATTTGCGGTTAATAATTACTTTAAGGCGGCACACAACTGACTGAGGACTTTTTTGTATTTTGCAATGCGTTGAAAATCTGCCTCTGTGGGATTGGCGATGCGACTAATATCGAGGTTATGAGTAACATCAGCGATTTTGACTGGCAATGCGATCGGGTTGGCAATCACACGCTCTAAATAAGTGGCATAAGCTTCTCCTTCTATTTTGGTAATCGCCGCGATCGCCGAGACTAGAACTTCAGGAAAACCTTCGCTTCTAAGTTGCTCGAGTGTAAGTTCAGAATCTTCGACTGCATCGTGTAGAACCGCTACGATTTTCTGCTCTAGAGAATTTACATTTTCCATCACAAATAGCGGATGATCCAGATAGGGATTGCCTGCCTTATCTACCTGCCCATCATGTGCTTTGGCTGCGATCGCGATCGCTCGTTGTAGTAATAATTCGTAATCGAAATTCATATTTGACAACATAGTAAAGAAGTTCTCTATTATAGTTTCATCCCCCTCGCGGGGAAGAGCTAAGTAGTCGGACATAAATAGGACTTACGCAAGAGAGTAATTTTTTCACTGTCTATCTATGTTGTAAGCTACGCACTGCACACCCTACATAAACAGGTTATTTGATTTTAAATATTCTTGCAACAATTTCCAAGCCATTTGAGTACCCTCCCCTGCATTGACTTTCTCGAAATCGACATCTTTTCTCAAAACTACAAAACCCACACCTTCTTTGATTTCTATTTTTTCAAGATTGCTAACTTTTGCCAAAAATAGGTGATTTTTTTGGATAAATTTTGGATTGTGGTTTTTTCTGTAAATAAAAGTTGTGATAAATGCAATGTTGCAATCGCTTTTTAGGCTAGTTTCTTCCTCCAATTCTCGCACTGCTGCTTGCTGTGGACTTTCTCCAATGTCCACGCCACCACCAAAAGTAGAAAGCATTCCTTGACTGGCAATACCTGGAATATTATCTCGCAGTTGTGCGACTATCTGACCGTTCGGGAGCATGAGAAAAATGCGGACAATTGACTGAGGAATATTCATCTTATCGAGGGAATAACAAAACTCAAAAAAGTTCCTCTATAGTTTTATAATTTGACTCCAAATTTTCTTAATCCAATTGTACACCGCAGCATACAAAGCCCACAATTTATTGACAAAACTTTGCCAAATAGAACCTTCCATTACCTCAGAAACTTCTTCGATTTCCACGGGCAGCGGCGGCATCCCGACTACTTCATACAGCGGATATTCGCCACTTTTACCCGGAATTTCAACTAATACGCGCCGATCGACGATCGCCAATTCCTTAACTTCCTGATAAGTCTCCTCGGAAATCAGTAAACTTGTTCCCACTTGCTTATTAGCAGCTTCGATCCGGCTGGCAAAATTCACCGCATCTCCGATCGCCGTCACTGTCTGATTTTTAGACGCCCCCAAATTCCCCACAACCACCCAGCCGCAGTGAATGCCAATCCCAATCCGCAATCGGTGACGGTACAAATTTTCAAAATAGGGATTGAGTTTCTCTAGTTCCTCTAGCATTTCCACCCCAGCCCTCACTGCTTGTTCCGCAGCCTTGTCGGGATTTTCCAACCCAAACAGCGCCATTAAACCGTCACCCATATAATTATTAATCATCCCGCCATTCCGATTGATCGCAAAACCCATTTTTTGGAAATAGCGATTTAAAACATAGATTACGTCGTAAGGCAGCAGCGATTCTGCAAACGGGGTAAATCCTCGAATATCCGCAAACAAAATCGCAATTTTTTTCTCTTGCCCCACAGGAGGAGAAATTGACTTTCCCGCCATTTGGTCGGTAAATGATTCCAAGTCTTCAGAATCGATCGCCAATCGGCGCAAAATCACCTTGCCGCCAGCAATGTGCGTCTGACAAGCCAGCCTAATTTCCGGTTCTAAACGCAATTTTTTGGCAAGTTCCTCTTCCGGCGAAGTGCGCGGAGAGCAAAATTCCAAACCTTCGACAATCAATACCCGGCAAGTCGAACACCGGCCGCTACCGCCGCAGATGTGGGTGTGCGGAATGCCCGCACGCAGGGAAGCTTCGAGAATTATATCGTCATCGTCTACCTCGATCGTGCGATCGTCCGGTAGATAGTGAATCTGTGGCATATGTGGCGCGTCTAGCTAATTAGCGAGGAATCTCGCGGACATCTGTTATTGCAGCGAACCTGTATGCAAACCCGGTTTCTCGGCATTTTTTATGTATCCCCTGATTCCTTAACTATAAGTCGCGATCGGCATTTGCTTCTGGTTGCGTCAGATCGAGCGGCCAACTGACACCAGTTTAAAAAAAGAATGCAACTCTAGGCAATAGTCCAATTCTTAGCTCATCAGTCATTGCCAATTCTCAAATCTAAAATGGTATAACTGAGCACTAAAATCGCCATCCCACCGTGAAAATACCCCATTCAAGCTGTGGAGTTAATCTGAAATCTCAAATCTACAATCTCAAATTTGCTGACATAATTCTTAATAAAATTAAGCTCGCCCAAAACCCTATAAATCCGTTGTCAAATCCCCTTCAACCGCCATATATTTTGAGGATTTTTTGGAATTTTGCTGTGCAAACCTTACTTGGCAATAGTTTCAGATTTTTGGCTCTCTAACAACCAGCCAATTTTCGTGAGATAGAATAGCAGCATCTTTAAAACCTGTATAACCATGACTTCATCAACAGCCCTACAAAACATCGAAAAGCACATTCCCATCGTGGGAGATGTGCATACCAAAAGTCCGATCGCCTACGGAGCAACCCGCCTCGCAGTCAGTGCAGTTAACACGGTGCAAATGGCAGTAGCAGAGTCTTACATCAACGGATTAGAAGTCCCAGATTCAGTATTGCGATCGCTTTTTGATACCTGTATGCCGATCTTTTTTAAGCATTTCCCGTCCCTCCTCGCACCCTACGAATGGGTACTAACAGAAACAGACCATACAGCCGAAGGGCCGCGGGATTTAATGAAGATTCAGTACGACTTACCTCAAGCCATGCTGAATCCCATGTTAGGCGACGGCAAACTCATTTATCCTAAATACAGCATGGGGTTGTGGGAAAAAGGAGCCGCCAACCTGGAACAATCGCAAATGCAGATGATTGATGATGTGATTGAGAAGCTAGACATTCACGATGGCGACAATATTTTAGACTTTGGCTGCGGTTGGGGTTGTGTTCCCAATTACATTCTTTCCAAATTCCCCAATGTCACCTTTACTGGCATTAACCTCAGTCACCACCAATGCGACTATATGCGTCAGAAGATGCAAGACCCCGAAAGCTACCTCAGTTCCGGTCGATTTACCCTATATGAAGGCGATTTGAACGACGCCAACTTCGAGACAAAATTTGACAAAATTCTCTCGATAGGCGTTTTTTGTCATGTAGGCAATTTAACGCAAGCTTTCCAAAAGCTTGCCTCTTTCCTGAAGGATAACGGCAAAGTTTTCATTCATATCATCACAGTTCGCACTCCCAACAATATATCCAGTGTTTTCACCCACAAATACATTTTCCCCCACGGCCGTTACTGGAAACACGATGCAGTTCCCAGCCACAATAATGACCTCAAGACCATTAAAAGATGGTATATCAACGGATCTAATTACTCCAAAACATTTGCTAACTGGCTGAAAAACTTTGACGATTCTCAGGCAATAGTCAAAGATTTGGACTACGGCATCGACTATGCCAAATTTCGCCGCATCTGGCGGTTTTACTTGATTTGGTTTGTGGCTAATTTCGCGAGTTGCGACGGCGAATACAACGGTAACGGCCAATATTTAATGGTTCGTGCCTAACCGCTAATCAGTAGACCAAGCTCAAACAACCTAACACCCTGAACCCCGACTTCTTTGAGAAGTCGGGGTTCTCAAGTGCGAGCTACTTATCAGGAAAATGAAATTTTTCTAGGTTGATTTAGGGCGATCGAGAAGTGTTGCCTTCTGTTGAGAAATTTGTTTGAGTTTAAAAAAGTCCGGAATCAGATTATCGATCGGCGAAGAATGAATATATCAAGCGCGATCCTGCGCAATACTTTTTAAATTCCATCCCCGATCGGTAGTGATGATATCCGATATTTTACTACAAAAAAAGGGTTGATTTATACAATGGTAGACAATATGAAACCTTCTCTTCCTCAAGACGATCCGAACCAAGAACAGCGCCGCGATTCCTTGAATCGCCAGCAAAAAGCTTATCAGTTTGACTATGACAGTTTATCACCTTTGGCATTATTGAAAGATGTGCCACCAGTCGAGAATTTTTCGAGCAAGTATATTGCAGAACGGATATTAGCAACATCGGAACTTCCAGCAAATATGCTGGCAGCCGACGCGAGAACTTTTCTCGATCCTCTCGACGAGCTCCAAGACTATGAAGATTTCTTTACTCTGCTGCAGCTACCTGCTGTTGCCAAAATCTACCAAACCGATCGCTCTTTTGCAGAACAGCGCCTGTCTGGAGCAAATCCGATGGTGCTTCGCCTCTTAGATGCGAGCGATCCTCGCGCACAAACACTGGCGGGTCTTTCCAGTTTGCACCCATTATTCGATCTGGGCCAAGAGTTGCAGCAAAAAAACATTTACATTGCCGATTACACGGGTACTGACCAACACTATCGCGCGCCTGCGAAAATAGGAGGCGGAACCTATGAAAAAGGCAGAAAATACTTGCCGAAACCGCGGGCTTTTTTCGCTTGGCGGTGGACGGGAGTCCGCGATCGCGGTGAAATGACACCTATTGCCATTCAACTAGATCCGACGCCAAATAGCCACGTCTACACCCCATTCGATCCTCCTGTCGATTGGCTGTTTGCGAAACTCTGCGTGCAAGTAGCAGATGCCAATCACCATGAAATGAGCTCGCATTTAGCTCGAACTCATTTGGTGATGGAACCAATCGCGATCGTCACGGCGCGACAGTTAGCCCAAAATCACCCGCTGAGCCTGTTGCTGAAACCGCACTTTCGCTTTATGTTGACCAACAACGAGCTGGCGCGTTCTTATTTGATCGCTCCCGGCGGGCCCGTCGATGAATTGCTAGGCGGCACCTTGGCAGAGACAATAGAAATAAGTAGAGAGGCTTACAGTACGTGGAGTCTCGATGAATTTGCCTTACCCGCTGAACTGAAAAATCGGGGAATGGATGATCCCAATCAACTGCCTCACTATCCTTACCGAGATGATGGATTGCTGCTGTGGAATGCGATCGAAACCTTTGTATCGGGCTATCTCAACTTCTTTTACCCGACGAAAAAGGCGATCGCACAAGATGTGGAACTGCAAACCTGGGCCCAAGAATTAGCCTCAGATAGTGGCGGTAAAGTCAAAGGAATGCCAGACCACATCAACACAGTTAAACAATTAATTGAAATTGTCACAACTATAATTTTTACCTGTGGCCCCCAGCATTCAGCCGTCAATTTTCCCCAGTATGAATACATGAGTTTTGCCGCCAATATGCCCTTAGCAGCCTACCGAGACATTCCTAGAATTACTGCTTCTGGTAATCTAGAAGTGATTACGGAAAAGGATATTTTACGGTTGCTTCCTCCGTACAAACGAGCGGCTGACCAACTGCAAATTATGTTTATTTTGTCAGCTTATCGATATGACCGTTTGGGTTATTACGATAAATCTTTCCGAGAACTCTACCGGATGAGTTTCGACGAAGTTTTTGCGGGAACGCCGATCGAACTTTTAGCCAGCCAGTTCCAGCAAAATTTGAATATGGCTGAACAGAAGATTGATGCCAACAATCAAAAACGAGTAATCCCTTACTTTTCTCTCAAGCCTTCGTTAGTGCTAAATAGCATCAGTATGTAGAATTAAAAATTCAGCACAATATCTCAATGTAGGGTGCGCAGTGCGCACCTTACTCTGTATTAGCCGTTTTTGTATTCTTCAGCGATCGAGCAATTCACGGACATTGTACCAGAGGAATCGGTGAAAGTGGCTTCATCTTGATAATGCCGCGGTGTTGACATCAGCAACCGCCAAGCTTGACCGGCATCGATTAAATTCAGGCGTCCGGGATAGTGAATTTGCAACAACTCTTGCACTATTGGATAATAATCTGAGTTGATGCTGGGGAAAATATGATGCTCTGTGTGGTAAGAAAAATTTAAGTGCAGCAGGTCAAATATTTTAGGAACCCGCACTGACATACTGTTGATCAGCGGGTCATTAATGTCTGTCATCCGGCAACCCATGTGGTTGGTATAGATGTAAAACATTGCGCCTGCATGACCAATTGCGATCGGCAAAAAGTAGGCGAGGGCTATTTTGAGCGGATGAAAATTTAGGTAGAACAAAATGCTGGCATGAATTCCTAAAATTCCCAGACATTCAAAGGCGATCGTCAATCTATCTTTAGGACTAACTGTAAAGGCAGCCGGTACGTAATCGACAGATTTATCGTTAAATAACAGTACCGAGGTGAGATTGCGGAAATTATGCACTAACCACGAACCGGCCATCCCTACAATTAACCACAGGGGATTGACTTCTACCGAGGGTACAAACAGATTTTGAATCCATTTTCCCCAAGTATCCGGCTGCTGGTAAAGGTAATTGCGATCGGGGTCTGCCAAAGAATTCGTGTTATTGTGATGTACGAGGTTGTGCAGATTTTTCCACTGAGTAAGCGGCATAAACAGCATACTTAGTCCCAAAAAGGCGATCGGATAAGTGAGGCGCGACTTTTTCTGAACGCTACCGTGCATCAAATCGTGGGAGCTAAATAGCAAAACTATGATGCTATTGCCCATGATGACGGCTAGAGGTAAGTAAAGCCCTAAAAGATAGACAGGCCAGCGATCGAGATTAGCAGCAATTCCCCATCCTAACAATAAAATCCCGATATTTATCAGCAGTATCCCTAACTTGCTTGAATTCGGTTCAAAAGCATCTGACGGCAGCAGCGGACGCAATTTTTTAACATATACCGAGTGATGAATTAGCGTTTCTTCGCTGGCAGTCTCGTATACACTATTGATGCTTTTTGCTAAGTTCATATTTTCGCTGAATGCGTCTTAAGGTGAGTTGTCAGTTGGCAGTTGTCAGTTGACAGTTGTCAGTTGACAGTTTGCATGAAAAAGTATCAACATTGTTGTACAAATATTTAATTATATGCCCTAAAAAAGTTTTTGTAAAAACTATTAATCTGGACTTCCCAATACAAATGTACTAAAAGCCCTAAAACTCCTATTTCTGAAGCGATGCAACTGTTGAGTTAAAAATCTGTAGCCATCTATAAGCAATAGCTGACGCAGGCAATCGCGCTCCCATGTTGTAGATCCAATATAATTGTCGATCGCAAACAGATATCAATCATCTACATGGGTATACAATGTTTACTCAACAATTGAAACCTTTGTGATGATAGACTTTTGATCCTGTGTCAGTATATTTGCAGGGGAACTTCTGATTACGGCTTACTATATATTCTCTCGTTGCTAGCGTTGCCAAG
Source organism: Microcoleus sp. Pol7_A1 (assembly GCF_036701085.1). Lineage (NCBI taxonomy): Bacteria > Bacillati > Cyanobacteriota > Cyanophyceae > Oscillatoriales > Microcoleaceae > Microcoleus > Microcoleus sp. Pol7_A1. Next base: position 23,499 of record NZ_JAUBQD010000044.1, on the reverse strand, counting down.
CAATCTCATATAAGTGCCAAGTGCCAACTGACCTTAAAATAGTCCGTTACCCTGAACAATTTCTTTAATTGTCGTCAGCGTATCTAACCCGATCAATCCCCGACGATAACCTTTTTGGTTGGACATTCCCAAAAATATCGCATCTCCCCGATTTTGATAACGCCAAAACCGAGGTGAAGCATTAATAAAAGTTGAGGCACTGTTAACATCCAGAGCAAATTGGCGACTTTCTAAGTAAGATTCAGTGGCGATGCAGTCAGCGTGGCCGCTGCTGTAGCGGTTGATCCAGCCGATCGCAATCTCTAAACTATCGACAACTTTAAACGCTATGGTTTTGTTTAAATAAGGTTGAGTCCACTCGTACGGTTCCGCCAGCTTTAAGTCGGGGAAATCTGCGACGAGATCCGCATCGGCGCTAATTTGAAAGCCTTTTTCTTTTAAAGTGTTCCACAGCCTGACTAAGGAAGAAGGCTTTTGGTTGCGATCGATCAGCACTTTTTCGATCGCGTTAACAGGATCGGGCACGCTTTGATGGCTGTCCAAAATCATCCACCTTGCCATCTCCAAACTGCCAGTCGGCGACCAATAAAGGTAACAATTGCCCATTGCCGACCTCAAAACGGGTGCCGTACACAACCTGACAACCTGCTGCACCAAACTCGGCCTGCCGTAGGGAATAATTAAATTGAGATATTGGTCTTGAGTGACCAATTCTCGGATCGAAGCCCCCCGATCCGGCGGCAGTACCTGCAAACATCCTGACGGCAAACCGACTTCATCGATCGCCGACATCAAAGCTTCTCCAATTACAGCATTAGTTTGCCAGCTTTCGCTACCGCCTTTAAGAATCAAACTGTTAGCGCTTTTGAGACACAAACCGGCTGCGATCGCCCCCAACTCGGGAAATGCCTCGTAAATTAGAGCGATCGCCCCGAGCGGCAGCGACTGACAGTAAACCTGACACCGATCGACCTGATAAGAAGCATTGATCACCCGGCCGATCGGATCTGGCATTTGCCCCAACCGTTCCAGAATTTGCACAGTTGTCTTGATCCGTTCTGGCGTCAGCTTCAGCCAATCCACAATCAAGTCTGGAATCGCCATGTCCCGACTCGCTTCTAGATCCAGAGTATTTGCTTCTAAAATTTCATTTTGCCGACCTTTGAGCGATCGCGCCATCGCCTGCAAAGCGGCCGCGCGAGCCGTACTCTTTGCCGCAGCCAACTCCAAAGAAGCTTGATAAGCCCGGCGGGCGACATTTGCTCCATCTGATGAATGGGTAAAATCCTCTATTATCATCTAGCTAACGCCTGTAAGCCAGCCATACCATCACCGCCGGCAGCATTGCTAGCAGCACGGCGACCATTGCCCACAGAATAATATTCGGGCCTGGGGAGTGCAGCGCCAAGGGCAACCAAATCACTAGCGGCACCAATATCATACCCAAAGCCAGTGGCAAGTAATGCGCCTTCAAACCCGGATGCGCTCTGTTCCATTGGTGACCCGTCCACCGCCAAGCCTGCTTGTAAGGATAGTTTGTTGATAGTTGCTCGATGACGTGTCCGCTTTCCTCTAATACAAATATTTGCTGACAGCGGTTGCAGCCAAAGGCTTCTGTCAACGTTATGGGCACGAGACGACCCCGCCGCCGACAAGGGCAGGGGTACTCATCGTTTAAGTCAATCTTGGGAGCTTTTTGAGATGGCACGAGCGATCGAATAAAAAAAGCGTTTTTGCAAAAATAATCGTTAACCTATCCACTTAATCAAACTTGTCAATTCTGCTCTAACCAGATTTTCAATTACCTGTTCTCAGATATCGCCCGAGTGGCAATTGTGACTTGCAAGTTTTCTACTCCAATTTACCACTAACTTAGGTATTTTCAACCATCCTTAGGAGTATACCTAAGACTTTCCTGCTATACTTTCCGGTTTTTGATTTTTTATTTTTTAAAGCGGGTGACGCGATTCGAACGCGCGACATTCACCTTGGCAAGGTGACGCTCTACCACTGAGCTACACCCGCATTTCCTGCGGTATTAACAATACTCTCTTAATTCTGAAAATCTGTCAAGTCTTTTTAGTAATTTTTTTATCAAACCCAGTAACAACCCCCCAAAGCTACTGCCCACCTGACATTGCAGCAGCCAGATTATGAACCAAATCAGTAATTGCCGTGAAGAGTGACCGTCATCCGCCGACGGCAAAGCTACAATCAAGCTGGAATTGTGGGAGAACACTGCCATGTCAGATTTAAATCGCGGAATCATGAAGTTCAAGGGAGCTGACAGTCCTATAGCGATCGCCATTTCGGCGATCGTCATTGCCGGCGGAATCGGCTTCTTGATCTGGTGGGCGCTGCAATCAGCCTACACCTTCAGCTAAATGACTACTCAAACGTAAAACTTATAAGGCATTGCTCAGAAGGCAGAATTTAAGAAAAATTCTGCCTTCTGCATTTTTTTGCCCTTAGTCTTGAGTTTATTGGTAAAGACTGCGGAGCGATCGCTGACGATCGAACTATTGCCATAAATCACCCGATCGGGCGAGTCGCTAGCATGATCCAAATGACTCCCCGATCTACTACTTTTGTAGTACACTTGTAAACAAATACGCAGAGATCGCAGTTTTAGACTCAAGTGTTTGCAAGGGTTGTATCTCAACAAAAATTTATGGCAAGCTTTCAGGACATCTTCAAATACTACAGCCGCTACTGGAAAATATCGGTTTACAGCATAGGCGCATCCAGCGTTTTGGCACTAGCCGATTTGCTTGTTCCTTACGCGATCGGTCAAATATTAAACGTATTGTCGGGTCAACCTACAGATACAGTAACCCAAAAACTGATAACAGCGATCGCCTCTGTTACTCAGCAGTCACCCAACAAAATATTATCGCTATCCGTATTGCTGGGTATAATTTTTCTGGTAACAGTCGGCAAAGCACCGGTACAGCCTTGGCTGGGAAATTGGTTTCATTGGGTGATACCGTTGAGGGCAAGGCGCGATCGAATGAGAGATGCGATCGGCAAAATCCTCACCTTACCCCTAGAATTTTACGACGAAAACAACGCCGGACGGATTGCCAGCCGGATAGCCAAAGGCATCGCCAATCATACTTGGACTTACCCAGAAATTGCCGGCGAATTCATCCCCGAAGTAGTCCGCTTCATCGGCATTGTTGCCGTTATCTGCTTAATTGAGTGGCGGATTGGCTTATTAATTTTGGTTTCATTCCTATTTATCCTCAGTTTCACCCTCAAAAGTCTGCAACGGTTGACTGCGCGGGAAGAAATTCTCGATGAATACATCGAAGATACCGAAAGCCGCAACTCGGAAATTATCACCAACATCAAAACAGTCAAAGCTTTTGCGACAGAAACCGATGAACTCAAAAGGCAAACAACCAGACTCGATCGCGAATTAAAAGTCGTGATCCACCGCATTCACAAAGGATACGTCACCCTGGGGACATACCAGCAGACAATCGTCCAGTTGTGTTTGTTTTCAGTTCTCGGTTTTAGCCTAGCAGCCACGGTTGCAGGCAAAATTTCCCTCGGATATTTTGTTACCGTCTACACGTTGGCAAGCATGGCATATTCCCAACTGCGTCCAATTAGCATTATCGCCGAATTATTGGCGCGCCGTTATTCTTCAATGATCCGGTTCCACGAGTTTATGCAAACGCCAGACGGTGTTGATGCGGTTAATTTAGCAGAAAATGCTCGATCGGCACAGCCACCTTATAAATTTACCGGCAAAGTTGAACTCAGCGGTTTGACCTTCGGGTACGACAGTCAAAAACCCGTTTTACAGGATGTGAATTTATTGATTCATCCCCGTCAAACCATAGCATTAGTCGGGCGATCGGGTTCAGGGAAATCGACTTTAGTTAAACTTCTGTTTCGCTACTTTGAACCCAACTCCGGTCGCATTTTGATCGACGGCGAAGACATTCGCAGCTTAGACGTGACTCGCTACCGCCAGCGTTTAGCGATTGTCCACCAAGAAGTAGATGTTTTTAACGGTACTTTGCTGGAAAATTTGACTTACGGAAACAGAAACGCAACTTTCGAGCAAGTTGAGGATGCTTGTCGCATCGCCAAAGTAGACGATTTTGTGCGGATGTTGCCCCAAGGTTACTATACCGTGGTCGGGGAGCGAGGAATGCGCTTGTCCGGCGGTCAGCGGCAGCGGTTGGGGATTGCAAGGGCGCTGTTGGTGGAGCCGGATGTGTTAATTTTTGATGAGGCTACTTCTAGTTTGGATTATGAGTCGGAGCGATCGATCCAGGTAGCCATGCAGAATATTCTCGGTACGCGCACCACCATAATTATTGCCCACAGACTGAGTACAATTCGCGAAGCCGATGCGATCGTCGTGCTCGACGGCGGTAGAATCGTCGAAGTTGGCAGCCACGACGAACTCTTGAATCAACGAGGCATTTACCGCCGCCTGCACTCCCTGCAAGAAACTGGGGAATTAGTGAATTAGGGATTTGGGTTAAATCTAGACTTCGGGTGCTCCGGGCGGGCACCAAGCCTAGATTTAGCAATGCCCACTTTAAACAGTATTCAATTTTCCGACCTGCCACTAACTGACTTATGTGTTCTCAACTTAGTGATTAGACTTTTAAATATAATGTTGCAAAAAAAGAAGAAGCTGCTAGGATGTTTAACTGTGGGTACAAATGGGTCGGTGCCCGAGCGGTTAATGGGGGCGGACTGTAAATCCGCTGGCTACGCCTACGCTGGTTCAAATCCAGCCCGGCCCACCACAATTTAAATAAAAATAAAAAGTTAAAAATAAAAAGTTGAAAACTTTTATTTAACATTATTAATTTTTTATGCCCGTGTAACTCAGTGGTAGAGTACCTCCTTGGTAAGGAGGAAGTCACGAGTTCAAATCTCGTCACGGGCTTTTGCTAAATTATGCGGCGTTGCTGGATACAGGTATGAATTCAAGATTTCGCAATTGCTATAAGCCCGCTTGAGGGTGAGTTTTGTAACTTCCGATAAAAGGTGATTCATACCGTGAATCAGCAACGCCATTATGCCATACAAAAAGATATTGGCGGTTGAATAGCTTCTTCAACCGCCCATCCTATTTTTTAACAGTCGCTTGCAAATAAAGCAGCGGGTCTTCAGCAACCCAACCCAAACCCGAATTGTAGCGAACTTCAAAATGCAAATGAGATGGCGAAATGTCCCGTTTTCCCGTCATCCCGACTGTTCCCAAAACTTCTCCAGACTGCACTTTTTGACCGACTTTTACCGCAATATCTTTCAAATGAGCGTAGCGCGTTTGCTTCCCTGCTTGATGGTTGACCACCACTAAATTCCCGTAATCTCCCTGCGATCCGGCAAAGGCGACAGTTCCCTCGCCCGTTGCTAAAACCTGCGTACCCTCCGACGCCAAAAAATCTACGCCGCTGTGGAAAAAAAATTCGCGGCGCACCGGATGCAATTGCCGCCCGTAACGCAAAGCTTCTACCGCTGCAGCGGGTAGGGGAAATCCTTGGACCGACGGGGTTGGATCGGGATTTGCATAAGGCCCGATCGACCTATTCACCGCAGGCACAAACACGGTTTGTCCCAAAGGCCTGCACCCATTCGCCTCAAATAACAAATCTGCGCGCACTTTGTAAGCTTCTGCCAGTTTTTGCCAATTCCAGCCCGCAGGTACTTCTACCTCGATGCCACTGTACGGAGGAATGACGATCGCACTTCCGGCAGACACTCGACCTCCCCGCAACATCGGATTTATCCCGATCAGCGCCGCAGAAATCACATTGTACTGTCGCGCGATGCTTTCTATTGTTTCGCCCTGGGCCGCGGTGTGGCGGCGCAACCGAGACATAGCCGGACTCGGGCAATCGCGGGCGGGGTCGGGGTTTTCTACAGGTGTACCTGAAGGAAGATTTGCAGGTGGGATCTCGGTATTTGCCGCCGTTTTCCCAACGGGTGCGATCGACCAAAGTATTGCAGAAATCAGCAGAAATAAGCGTTTAAACCTCATAATCCAGAAAAAAAAGTATTTATTTCGGACAATTGACAATTTTTGAGTCGAGTGAAACTGGAAATTTGAAAGCTCTAGCCGCCCCCCAGACTGTAAATCCCAGGCTAAGCCAAGTTAGGATGAGAATTATTAGTTTGAGTCGCTCTTGGCAAATCCGGCAAAATTGCCTGTGATGCCCATCAGCGCCTGCCTGTTAACAGCTATGTTCTTGAGGAAGCGGTACGCCCCGCCCCGCTTCCTTCCCGTCGCCAAGACAAAAATGCTTGATTCGGAACGTGTCTGCGGGGATGAAGTATTTAGCGGGAGTTATTAAATGAGTTTATCTTTTAAGCAAACGACCCTTTATTTGACTTTGCTGTCGATCGGGGGAGGCGTGGGATGGTTGGGGAATCGCTATCTGCAAGGCTCAAACAATCTGGAAACCGGATTGGTTTTGCCAGTAGTGCGCCAGCAAATCCCCCCCTATGCGTCTCCTCCAGTTCAGGAAAATCGGCCGGTCGATCGCAGCAATCCCAATTTTATTGCTGAAGCAGCCGAAAAAGTAGGCCCTGCTGTAGTGCGGATTGACGCATCGAGCAAGGTGGCGAATCAAGTGCCGGAAGCATTCAAAAATCCTTTGTTTCGTCGGTTTTTTGGGGAGAATTTGCCGCAGCCGGAAGAACGAGTCAAGAGAGGTACGGGTTCGGGGTTTATTCTCACTCCTGACGGCCGCATCGTTACTAATGCTCACGTTGTCTCCGGGACGGATACTGTCAAGGTGACGCTCAAAGACGGCCGCGAGTTTGAGGGTAAGGTGCAGGGAGTCGATCCGCTGACGGATGTCGCTGTGGTTAAGATTAATGCTAAGGAACTGCCGCAGGTGGCTTTGGGTCGATCGGACAATATTGTACCGGGACAGTGGGCGATCGCGATCGGCAATCCTTTAGGTCTGGACAATACCGTGACTGTGGGCATTATCAGCGCTACGGGTCGATCGAGTTCCCAAGTCGGCATCCCCGACAAGCGAGTCCGCTTCATCCAAACCGACGCCGCCATCAACCCCGGCAATTCTGGCGGCCCGCTGCTCAACGACCAAGGCGAAGTAATTGGCATCAATACCGCTATCCGCGCGGACGCTCAGGGCTTGGGATTTGCAATTCCGATCGAAACCGCCAAACGAGTTTCCGATCAGTTATTCGCCAAAGGTAAAGCCGAACATCCCTATCTCGGCATTCAAATGGTCAGCTTGACGGCAGCCACCAAGGCAGAACTCAACAAACAGCTCGATAATAATAAAATTACCCTCGATCGAGGCGTAGCCGTGACGCGAGTCGTGGAAAATTCCCCCGCTCAAAAAGCGGACTTGCGCGCCGGAGATGTCATTCAAAAAGTTGACGGAATTGCGGTGAACACTCCCGGGGACGTGCAAGAACGGGTGGAAAGCACGGTTGTGGGCAAAGAACTAGAAGTAGAAATTAACCGTTTGGGTCAAGTTCAGAAAATTACAGTACGTCCGGGTGCTTTTCCCCTATCGGGTAGCCTCGCCGGTGGGTAATACCATTTTCGATTTTCGATTAAAGAATTAAGAATGACTTACTGGATAAGGATTTGGAGCTTATCTACAGTTGCATTCTTTTTTGAAATTGGTATTACTTGCAAGGGTGGAGGATGGAAGATGAATGTGATGCTTTATAGTCCTAGACGCAGCAACCGGGTTTTTTCACCAAAATCCTCGGTGTAGCGCGAGGGATATCCGGTTAAAAACCCGGTTTTTTAATTCCCTGTGCGTCCAGGATTATTGATTTTTTTGAACAACTTTCATCTTTCTGGCTTCCCCAACCCGTCGATCTTTTTACTTGTCTTTGGGAGAGTTTGGTTGAATCGAGCTGGTGCTTGCTAAATTTTCTTCTAGGTGCATCCTCTGCTCCATTTGTCTCAGAAAATAGCCTGTCATCATCGCTGAAGCTAGCAAACCTGCTAAGTTTTCGCGATCCGTGGTAATTTCGACGTTAAAATTTTCTGAAGGCAAGACGCCGACAAGTCCTTGAACGTTATGAGAGATAATTTCTCTGATTTCTGGGCTGGCGGACTTGGCGATGCGGGCTAGAACCTCCGGAGATTGGTGTTGGAGGTACTTGAGCAGTGGATTGACTGCGGTTTGTTGGGCATTGGAACTGTCAAAGTCAGGGTGAAAAACCATTTGGCGATTCTTAATTTCTGGCTTGTTACATTCTACTTTAAACTACTCGTCTTTGCTTGGGTACAAATTTGCCTGAAAGTCAATTTGCAATTGTTTTGGCAGTTGGTCTACTTGAAAGTACCGATGAAATTTATCGGTAACTTGCAACCAATACGATCGCCCCTCAGTCGGGCGCCGTTTGCGGACGAAACCCATTTCTACAAGTTCCTGCACTTGTTGGTAAGCTCCGGAACCTCGCAAGTTAACTAAGTCTGGCTGAGCGATGCCACCTTTGAGGGCGATCGCCGCCAGCGTCCGCAAAGCTCCAACACCTAATTCTGGAGGTATTAAAGTTTGCATTAAACTGGCAAACTCTTCTCTGAGTTGCAGGCTGTATCCCGTGGGGGTTTCGACGACTTCTAATGCACTCTCGCGGCGGGATGAGTCAGACATGAGTTCGATGATGGCGTCTTCGGCCTCGGCTCGATCGCACTTGGCAATCTCGGTAATCTCTGCTATTGAAACTGGCTGACCTTTTAGGTAAAGTATGGCTTCTATCGTTGTGGCTAAGCGAGTCATTTGGGAATTAGTAATTAGGAATTGGGACGTTAAAGTTCGGAAACGACCAGTGTACGGAATTTAACGGATGGATGTTGAGAGAATAAGTCAAGCGTGAAGAAAGAAGAAGGAACCAGCAAAAAACCAACTATCCGTCTATCCGTGACTTCGGGATCGTGAATCAAGGGAATTCGTAAAAAACATTCTCATTACACAATAGATTGATAAGGTCGGTTGTTTATCAAAAAAAGAAAACTCTTTCTGTTTTCAGTTTGTGATTTTACTCCTGGGATTTTTGATTATAAAAATTGCTGTTTTAATCGCCACTTGGGAAATCTAAAATCTAAAATCTAAAATCTAAAATCGCAGGACTGCTATTAGCAATTAGCCGTTAATCAATCTAACTGTCTGCCAGTCAGTTCTACAAAAATATCCTCTAAATTAGAAGGACGAACCATCATCCCCGTCTTATCATCTTTGGCATCCAGATATAAATTAGCTTCTTCCAGAGTAGGGAAAAACTTGTATTCCCAGCGCTCGCCTATTTGTTTCATCACTAACCCTTGACCGTGTTGTTGCCGCAGTTGAGCCAACGTTCCCAGTTGAATTAACTTGCCGCCGTCCATAATGCCGATGCGATCGCACAAATACTCTACCTCATCCATATAATGCGTTGTTAACAGCATTGTCATTCCCTGCTTGTTCAAATCTAAAATAATTTCCCACAATCGGCGCCGCGTTTGCGGGTCTAACCCTACAGTCGGTTCGTCCAAAAATAAGATTTGCGGCTCGTGCAAAAGTGCTCGGGCAATTTGCAACCTCCGCTTCATTCCTCCCGACAAAGTTTTTACTAAATCGTCTCGCCTTTCTGCTAATTCTACATATCCCAACCACTGTTTAATTAACTGTTGCCGTTTGGGGTTTGGGATGTGGTGCATCCGCCCGTGAAACTCCATATTTTCCCATACTGAAAGCTCACTATCAACGCTGATTTGTTGGAGCACGACGCCTATGCACTGTTTCACTTGCAAGCTTTGCCGCATCACGTCATATCCAGCTACCTGGATTTGACCGCTGCTGGGCTTAGTCAGGGTAGTCAGCATCCGAATTGTGGTCGATTTTCCGGCACCGTTGGGGCCTAGAAGCCCGAACATTTCTCCGGCTTCAATCGTGAACGAAAGGTCATTGACAACGGGGATTTTGTTGTAAATCTTACAGGCGTTTTGCAGGGAAACAGAGACAGACATAGGTATTTCGGTATAATTTAGAGGAAACAAAGCTCTTTCTTCTCAGTCATATCATGTCCGGTAAATTAACCACAATACTTCTTGGGGAGGTTTCACCAACAATCTGTAATTCACATCCACAATATTTATAAACCAGCCCCAACCGGGCGACAAAATTTTATAACGGGCAATTCAACAGACATGATATCATTCCTGGACGCAGAAGCGGGGTTCGCTCTACTAAAATCTCTAGTCATCTCCATCGGTACTGATACCAGAAAAACCCAGTTGATCGGCTATTTGTGCAGGAGTTTTTGTAGTTTAACTAATCTGAGTGCGATCTGCAGGTAGAAAAATGATTTTTTTACAGCTTGCAGCACCCACTTATTGCGGTTGAGTTAAATCAGGTCTCAATTCCATCATCCGGCTGTCGAATTTGCGCCCTGCTTCGCTAATCGTAATAGTCGGTTTAGTGTCGTCGAGATATATAGTTGCCATAACAACCCCTATTTGCCCCCGTCGAAACAGCGCCAGATCGCAATTCATGGGTATATTTTCTACTTTTCCTTGACTTCTCCACCCAGCCGATACCTCGCCAATCTTGTCTTGCAAAGTTAAAGCGGCGGGAGGATTGAACTGCAATTCCTTGTTATCGTTTAAACCTTGAGAGAATGCTTTTGCAAAAAGCCCTTCACCGCTTGCTCGATCGAACATAGCTTGTAGGGTTGGCTCTGACAGTTGCACTGTAAATCCTATCAGCAATTGGAGTTCAAACAGCTTGCTATTATCGATTTTTTGGTACGCAAAGATGCTGGCTGGCTTAAATTGACGACCCTGGCTGAGTTGATTTCTTAAACTTGCCACATAGTCAGATGACATCTCTGTAAAACCTGGGGGGAGGTCTTGTAAAGTCAGGACTAGGCTGGACAAGTCCGCTGCGGGATCTGCAATATCTGCAGACAGAATATGGCTGCGATCGATCGCTGGACTTGCGATCGAGACTTCGCCAAATCTACTGCCCAATGCAGCAGTAATTAGCAAACAGGCCAATAACACAAATTTTTTTTTCATTATTTTACCCTGTTGCTATTACCCATTACCAATCTCTACATCACTCTAGCCCAAGGCGCTGTCTTTTATTCCGCTGCTTCTAATTCCTCTAGTTCTTGCGTAGACTGCCATCCAGCTTGCCAGAGCGATCGGTCTTTGAGCTGTGCGGCGTTCAGCCAAAAACGGACATTTGGATCGCAAGCCGCCACCATTTCTGCAAATACCCATTTACCCTCATTTTTTCGGTTAACTACTTGGAAGTGTCGCCACCCCCAAGTTTTTTGGTGTGAAGTCCATCGGGAACCCACTAAATAAGGAAATTTTTGTTTCTTCGGCACAGTATTTTCGTTGACAAATATATTAGAAAGCAAGTTAATTGTAATAACTCCTTCTGTTTGATGATATTAATTCCCTATCAAAACTCGTCTAATCCAATCCTCTCTCCCTCCCCTCTAGAACATAACAGACAATGTAGAGGCGCTGCAGCTTACATCAGAGTTCACCTAAACTCTATCTGCAAGTAGATGCGTTTATTGTAAGTTGCAGTAGTTTTGCCTCGGCTTTCAAAAGTAAGGGCAGTTCAATGACTGCCCCTGTAATTAGTTATACCTATTGAATAGGGATGATTTTTCACTCGATCCACAAATAGGAAATTTATGCAGCACGAGCTAAATCGTGAATCTCAAATCTAAAAGCAAATAACCCAGGTTATAGTTGTGCACAATAATCCGTTCTGTGAAACTTACTCAAATCTACTTTTCTAGCAGGTTTGACCTTCACTTCCTGCTTCTGCCAAAGCGGTCGGCCGCTTCTTGTCCGCAGGCGTCTTTTCGAGCCCAACTCTCCTTACAAACATTTTTTCAATCTTAATCGTGTTTCATTGATCCTGTACAGCTCAATAAAAAAGCACTTTTAGGAAAGATTGACTAATTTTTTTCATTCTGTCGTCACCCTTTGATTACTTCCTTGTTAAGGCTTTTGGCCCGATAAATCCAGAGGAAGTTGGGGTAGCCGGAGGCGAACCGCATTTGTTTGCAGCCAGAGAGTGATGGCGTGCTTCCGCTGAGGAGTCACGTACTCTCCGGGTCTGATCACGCCAGCACAGACGCCGATGTTCTTAATAAGGGTCTCTCGCTCCGATGAACTTGCACCCTGTAGCAACCTGACTTGGGCTTTGATAAAATCCACGTTCATAGCTGAAAGTAAAAGTAACTAAAGAACTCAGTTAAATAGCGATGCTTTGTTTCCAAGTGTAACCCTAAAACCCTTTGGTACGAATCAAATTGATTCAACATCCCCAGGATGGGGATCGGGGCCTCTAGAGCTAGCCAACTTTATTTACTTTATCTGTTTTTGTTAGCAAAAGTGTCACTATGCTAGCAATTTTGGCAGAATTATTCATAGTTAAGAACTGTTACAAATTTGGCTCGTTCCCCACAATACGGCAGAGTTTAGTGCTAATGCTACTTTCGTGAATTCAAAAAGTTTAGCATTGTCTCCAACTCCTTGCCTTCTTAGGTTTTACCATCCTCCATCGGGAAGCGATCGCTCGCCGAACATTCCTCTTCGATCGCCCCTCTTAACACTCAGACACAACCACCTCACCCTATTGATTTAGATCTGCCCGTAGGTCTCACTGTGGGCTATAACTTCAGGCATACGTGTTGTTGCCTGGGCTACCATAAGCGAGCAAGTTTTTATTCTTGTTTCTCAATGATATATTTTTTTGCTAGTCTTGCAAAGCCCTTATTTGTGTTAATTAAGTCACCTTTGTGATGTCCAGGCCAATTAAGAGTCGCAGCTTGCGAATCCTGATTTTTTGGGCTGTGTGGCGGTGAATCTGTTTTCTGAATTCATTGCGGGCGATCGTTCGTCGGCTAGAATTGCCAGTAACGGCTCAATTTGTATAATTCATAACAGATCCGTCAATGCTAATAATTTTAAAAAAGCACCAGTTTAAACAGTCTTCCATCCGTTGATATCTCCTAATAGCCTCAAAAGAACGGTAAAAAAAATCAATTTTACCTGCCCGCGTTCTCAAGTCGATTTTGCATTCGAGTTGGTGTATGATAGCCATTAAATATCGCCCAATTTGCAGGTTACTAAAGTTGAAATTAAATACTAATTAACCGGATAAGGTGAAGTGATAAAACACAACATTTAACTATTTTAATTACAAATTAAAATTCACTCATTGAGGACTTGTGCATCAACGTTTTTCGTTAAAAAAGTATTCCTAAAGCCATCCTTATGGTAAAAAAAATAGTTTTTTGATTGTGGAGGGGTGAGTTTATGAAGATCCTGGACGTGGATTAAAGATATTAATTAACCCGCCCCTAGGATATTTTTTACCTAGAAAAACAATCTATCGCACAGCATATAAAATCCCAGAGCGCAGGATTTGCGGAGGGGAAAGGGTGAATAAAATTATTGGTTTTAAATTATGGATATGTGTCCTCTCGCAGTGTCAAGAGGTATCGAGCGAGCGACCTATCTGGGCTTTGTAGCTAAGATAATTTCCCGGTGGAAAACCGGGAAATTATCAACTAAATCAACCTTTTTTCTGGCCTTGCAGCTTAGTTTTCCAATTGGCGATATTCTTCTGAGCCTGCTGATAGCTCTTAGTACCGGACGGCACAAGCGAAGCAGCTTCAACTGCCTCTTTCAGCTTTCCTTGAGAGCCGCGCAACTGAGCAATTTTGAGAATACTTTCGCTCCACTCTCCAATCAACTGCTGAGCTTCTTCATACTTCGGCTGACCGGGCTCAATTTTATTAGCTTGCTGGATGCCTTGACTGTAAGAAGAGGCAACCCCCCGCTTAATTTGACCCTTAGCAGCCGATAGCAAAGCAACATTTACGTTCTGGTCTTTGGATAGCTCCTCCCACTGAGCGATCGCCTCTTTCGACTGATTGTAAACAGGCTTATTGACATCCGGCATCAATTTAGCCGCCCCGATCGCTCCCTGGAAATCGCCCCGAGTAGCCCGCCCGTTAGCTATATCCAAAATCGTTAAACTCCAGCGCTCAATATCCTGCTGAGCCTGTGGGTAAAGCGGATCGCTAGCGGGAATCGTTCGAGCCTTAGCCACCGCCTTATTAAAACTAGAAACCGAACCATCCTTGAGAAAAGTTTTCGCCTCAGCCCACACCTGCTGGCTCGATGGCGGCTGCTTGGTTCCAGTTCCTGCTTGCACCGCCCGCGGTTGGTTCTCCGACACCCCAGCACCAGCAGATTTTTGAGATCCAGAGTTTTGGCCATTTTGAGCAGCCGATCGGGGATCTCCTTCCTGTTGACCGATAAAAATTGATTTGTTCGTCAGAAAAACACCCAACAGCAGCACCAAAGCAGTAGCAGAGCTCCACAAAATTAGCTGTTGCAAAAAAGACTTATCCGACCCGCCGTTATCCTCATTCTCCGGCTTTTGCAAGTTCGGTCGATCGCCCCCCCGATCTGCAGCGCCCACAGCATTCGGTTGCGACACAGGCGGCATCTCAACCGACGAATCCTGAGCGTTGCGAACTGCCGGAGGCAGATCCATTCGAGCCGTAGCCGTCGCCATTTCTGGGCGATCGAAGCCATCAGCCGTATTAACCGCCATATTGCCATTGCGTCCTGCCAATACAGCAGTTTGCACTCCAGAAGCATCCGGCAAAATCACCAAATTAGCCTTTCCTGGAGGATTCACCACCATCAAAGGTTCTTGTTTAGGACGCAAATGGTGGTCGCACAGCTCCGGCAGCCGATCGCTCAAAAAACGGTCTAAACCCTTAAGAGTCATGCACTGTCCCGAGCGCAGCCCCTCCAAAAGCGCCGTTGTAAAAAACCCCTGACGCAAAGCCGAAGTTTCCCGCGAAACTTGATTCGGGCGGCAAGAAAGCACAGTCGGAATTTCCAGTTCCCGCGCCAGCTCGGCCGTTTGAGAGCCGATCGTGTCCCCCGCTTTCACAGTCTGGCTGCGGTTCATATCAACCAGCACCAACACTGTTTCGGTAGGAGCGTTTTTCAGAGTATTCAACAGCAACTCTACCGGAATCCCGGTACCCGGAATGTCAGCCGGATTGCCATCAACCGGCATCAAATAATCCTTGCCTTCATAGCTGACACCGTAGCCGCTAAAAAAACACCAGAGTAAATCTCCATGTTGCAGATGTTCAGCGCAGAGGCTTTGAGTCAACCTCAGAATATTTTCCCGATTCGGATATGTAGATTGACCCCACAACGACGGCGAGCTATCGGTCATGAGCAGACATCCATCCGGCGCAAAACCCGCCTCCTCAGTCAAAAAACCGTACAGTGCCTCTGCATCCTCTTGGGCATAACTCAAAGGCTGGAGTAACTGATATTGATTGATGCCTATTGCAATACAAGCGTGATGTTTCATCTCCATATGCCCTATATATATAGTGGACAGCTTGCACAAAACGATAACACATAGCCGTTTAAGGTTATACCCACTTTCGCCCGCAGTCAGATACCAGTTGTCCGAAGGCCAAAGTCCCAACAAGCGCCCAAATTTAGCATCCTACAATTTAAAATATTTATATTGCAGTAAAAAATTATACCCTGTGTCTGCCTTTAGAAAAATGACGTTAAATTGGATACACAGGCCAGTCTATTTGACTCTTTTTTTCTGAAAACTAGACCAAAAAGGAATAACCCGCCAATGATCTCTATAGCCCAAAAAGAAATCTCCGCCCCCAGCGAATCGCTACTGAAGCAAAAGCATCCTAAAACTCACAGCCACTATAGGTTCCAGGATTTTTTTTCCTTCGATAACCAAATAGGTACAATTAACGACTGGAATAAGTCGCGCAACATTTTTACCAGCGAAGACTTCATTATCGGTTTGGTGGAGGGACTCGAAGAAGAAGTAGGCCCGGCTTCCTCTGTCATAATGTATACTATTGGTTGCCATTGGGGGCTGCAAGATTCTGAATTTTTTCAAAAATGGTTTAGTGCCGAATTCAACCAGAACATCCGCCAGTCAAATCTCCTGTTTCTGCTAGAAACTTGGTGGTGGCCTTTCACTGCTCAAGGTTGGGGTCGCTGGGAAGTTGACATGAGCGATCGCAAACACGGCTGCATCTTCATCAATATCTTTGACTCAGCAGTTGCTCGCACTTTGGGCGACGTAGGCAAACCGGTTTGTCACCTATATGCCGGTTTGTTCGCCGGTTTCTTCGGATCTCTAGTCAAAAAGCCTCTGAGCTGCATAGAACTCCAATGTTACTCAATGGGAGAAACATATTGCAAGTTCCTGCTCGGCAACCCTGATAAAATTGATGCAGCAGCATTCTGGCTCAACGAAGGTGCCAACGCCCGCGATATTCAAACTCGACTGCAACACGGTGAAATATTGCGGTAAACAACAACGTGGAAAGGCACATCCCCTGCCCTGCCTTTCCTCCCACTAATTTCGCGATCGATAGTGCGATGGTGGGCCTCTCCAGGCAGGAAGAAAGATGAAAAGTCAAACTTCATGGTTGGACAAGTCTGTCCAAGACTTCTTTAGTCACTATAATTGGTTGGGAAAACCTTTAGAAACCCCAAATGGCTCGGCCCCCGGTCAAGTTATGACTTTAACCCAGCCAGTAGCAGACTTTTTTCAAGCTATTTCTTGGGAAGGAATTCCCGAAGTAGGCGCCCTACCTCTACCGCCACCCTTGCCAGTAATTTCTATTTCTGAACCAGCCGAAGTCACCATTGATGATCTATTCGACCTGTTTTAATCTGTGCGGGAAATGGAAAACAAAAAATATGGCAATCCCTCATCTCTCATCTTTCATATCTCCTCTCTCAAAATCCCTCCGTTAAATCGGTTAAATCCCGTACACTGCTCGTTGCCGAACTTCCTTCTTTATATCAATTACCGATTACCACTTAATTAAAATCATGCACCCTGAGATTGAGGCGCTGCTGGATCAGGCAGAAAACCGCTTTTTAAAAGGCGAAGAACTTATAGCTTTTAAGCGTCAAGCTGCAACTCTTGCCCAGCGCTTAAAAATTTACGAATTTTTGCGAGATAAGGAAGCAAGCATCTTCCAACCAGTAGCAGACAAGCTACAAGAAACATTCCCCGACGAAAAACAAGAAACCTTAGAACGATCGCTCAAACACTGGGTGTTAGTATTGCGGTATTGCGCTATGGCTATGCTGCTGAACGATCGAAATTTTCTAGAACAGCGCCTCCTAGATTGGCTTTCCGGCATAGTCGAAGCCCACCAAACTCAAAAGCTCGAAGCAACTGTTTGCGATCTGCTGCAAACTCGTTTAAAAGAACTGCTTTCCGAGCAAGCCAGGGCTATATTACAGCCATTTTTAGACCAAGCGCAGTCAATTGTGATTGACCAAGGTAATAAATAATAAGCAAATTCCCAATTCCCAATTCCCAATTCCTAATTCCCGATGATTAATATTGCCGACTTGCTCAAACAGCCCCGACTCCCTGGAAACTACTTTGCCAGCGATGCCTACGTCCGAGGCGACCTCGAACTCGGCTTGCTCGAAAACCGCCGGGGCGATCGACTCATAGCGCTCCCAGAAACACTGATTCAAGCGATTTATATCGGCTTAGAAAAAGAAACTGGTCAAGCCTCCCGCCTCGTGCTTTTCAACTGCGGTCGCTGGTGGGGTAAAAACTTCTACGTGCGTTTTTGCGAAGAAGTCAGCGAATACTACGGTCAGCCAGTTTCTGAAATGGAAATGGTACAATTTCTTCAGTCCTTGCAACAGTGCTGGAAAACTCACGGATGGGGAACACTTGAACTGGACCCCAGCTATTCCGAACAGGGATTTTTAATAGTAAAAACTGCTAACTCTCTTTTTGCCAAAACAGCCCCCAAGTCTAAGCAGCCAGCCTGTTTTCTAGAAGCAGGTATTTTAAGTTCGTTCTTTAGTCAGCTTACAGGTCGAGAACTCCACTGCCTGCAAACCTCGTGCGAATCCTTGGGTTCGGACTGCAATCGCTTTATTTTAGGGCTGCGCGATCGCCTCCAACCAGCAGATATTTTCCTCGAAGAAGGACAAGAACACGAAGCTATTATCAGTCAACTTTCCCAAAAAAATTGACTTCTTTGACAGCTATTAGCAACAAACTAATAGCTGTCAAATCGATAGCTACCCAGCCATTAAATCCACCATTATCAAAACTGTGAGTTAAATTATAAAAAAGCTAAAGAGTTGGCAAATCCGATTTTAGCTATTTAAAGAAAACCAGATTATAACTAGGAGCTAGAGAATTCATAACTTATCCTAGAAACTCATAAAATTTAAAAGCAATCACAACCTAAAACATTTTGCTAGAACTTAATGGACGCCAACGAACTTCTAAATCGATATGCAGCCGGCGAAAGAGATTTTAGACTGGCAAATCTGCGCGGCATTGTCTTGAGTCCGATCGATTTATACCGTTCCAGCGATGCCCCAACTCTCATCTTGGCAAACCTCAACCAACACCAGCACCGACCCTACTTAATCGGTGCTAACCTCAGCGGTGCAGACCTCACCAAAGCCCATCTGAGCCGAGCCAACCTCAGCAAAGCTGACCTCAGCGGAGCCAATCTCACCGGCGCCAACCTCATGGCAGCAAGTCTCAGCGGAGCCAATCTCACCGGCGCCAATCTCACCGGCGCCAACCTCGCCGGATGTCACCTGAATTGGGCAAATCTGACCGGAGCAATTCTCCCCAATGCCAATCTTATAGGTGCAGATATGAGCGCCGCCAACCTCACCAAAGCCGTTCTCAGCGGGGCAAATCTAAGTAAAGCTTATCTGATTAAAGCCAATCTCAACGGGGCCAATTTCAAAGATGCCTGCTTAAGTTTAGCGAGTCTCAAAGAGGCAGACTTGACCGAAGCACAGCTCACCGGAGCTGAATTGTTCAAAGCCAACCTAGCCGGAGCCAACTTAACCCGTGCTAACCTCAGCAAAGCCAAGCTATTGCAAGCTAACCTCAGGCGAACTAACTTCACTCAAGCCTATTTAAACGGCGCGTGCTTGAGCGAATCAGACCTCAGCGAAGCTTGCTTGGATAGAGCCAATTTGTGCAAAGCAGACCTGAGCAAAACCTACCTGAGAAATATTACTTTGAATGGCTGCCATTTAAGCGGTATCAACCTCAGCGGGGCCGACCTCAGCGGTGTAGACTTAAGCCGCAAACTTTTAACTGGAATTAATATGGCAGAGGCATTGTTGAACGAAGCCAACTTGAGCGGTGCTTATCTGATGGAAGCTAACTTGAGCGGGGCTAACCTCAGCAAAGCCAACTTGAGCCTAGCTTATCTGATCAATGCCGACCTTTCTAATTCTTGCCTGCTGGAAATTGACTTGAGCAAAGCTAACCTGAGTAAAGCCAACTTGCAGAAAGCTGACTTGACAGGAGCCAACCTCCGGGGAGCCATTCTCACGGAGGCGGATTTGAGGGGAGTGCAGTTGATTGGAGCCACTCTTCCTAACGGCACAGTTTATCGCCATTAACCTGTCAAGCCCCTTGATTATTTGCCGAGTAAAGTGCGGTTGTTGTCCAGAATCGGAAAAAATAAGTTCCTTTCTTCCACAGTGAGATATTGTTTGAGTACCTTTTTCATTACGTCGTAGGTCACGGTCGCAGTATTGCGAACTTGAACAGCGCCTAAAATAGTTTGCAACCAAAGCAGGAGCCGATCGCGCAACCGTTCAGTATCGTTAATCAACATTGCTGCAGCCGAATGCCTCAACACCTGCACAATATCTCCACGGCACTTTTGGGTCACATCTTGAGTCCCCCGGCGAAATAAATTAGGGTCGAGAGACTGCATTTGTGCTTCCACTTGTTGCATAATTTCTGCTTCAGACGCTTGAATTTTTTTATAAGCACTGATCCGGTGATTCAAAGACTGAAAGTAGTCTTTCAAAAATAGGAGTTCTTCAGCACTGGCGTAGCGTCCGTCTGCTTCCGTGCTCAAACGCGCAAGTTGGCTCAACATAGATTTTGCTCTACTACTAAAATACAAACATATCAGTTTTAAGCTTCTTTTGTCCGAACTAAATACTGTCCTACTTGGAAGCGGGTTTCATTAAGCTGTGTAACGATCGAACGAGTAATTAACTTTCCCGATTCTACAACTACTTTACCCGTAATTGGGTGTAATAAATCTTGCTGAGCCCGACGGCCGATCAGAGCTTCGACATTTTCAATAGCATTAATGTACATCCCCGCAGGCAACTGTACAACCACACCCTCGCCCATAATTTGAGCCTGACAAGCAAGTCGCGAATTGGCTTTAGCTGTAGTAATGACTTCCAACGTCCTCCTCTCGCGGCGGTTCATGTCAGACAAGCCTTCCATGCCTTCTTTAATGTAAACGTGGCAGGTAGCGCACATTCCCCGCCCCCCGCATTCCTTGAGAACGTCTAAGTCTTTGGAAAGTAAGGCAGACAGGATATTCGACCGGGTTTCAACTGCCATTTCCTCCGCAATTGGATCTAGTTTAATAATTTTAACCATATTGATTTTTGTTCCTGTCAAGTTCAGTATTTAGCAAGTAGGATCAACATATTCATGGCCAATCAAAATTGGGCTAACACTCAAAAAGGTTAAGATGGCTTGACCACAGCATAGGCTTCTGGCTTTCTAACCCCGATTGTATAACCGTGCTTCTGTTTTTGTTATCGCTGTTTCGTCGCCCCGATTCCCAAGCTTAGCCTTGAAAAGCTAAAACCTTAGATTGTTCCTTGACTGTCTTGAAAAAACTGTAATAGTCGCGATCGACTAAAATAGCAGCCACAGGTAGTTCCATATCTGGCACCCTAATCTGGCAAGATTGATAGTGATTCCGAGACTCAAGGATTTTAGTAGGTGCGACTGTGCGATCGCTCTCAAGGAGACTGAGAATGAACCTGAGATAACATAGGCTGTACCTGGCGAGCAATTCAAAAATTTGAATTTTTGTCAGAATTATTTACATATTTTAATACTAGCTCAAGCTTTTTCTATAATTAGACCGATGCAACATTCTAAGTACCGCATTTTAGGGCTAGTCGGACAAGGACAATTTGGTCGAGTCTTTTGTGCCAGCGTTCGAGAAGCTCCCGCCCAGGACTCCCGCCTCACCAGCCAACTGGTTGCTCTCAAAGAACTTAGTCATCAAAAAGCCCCAACTAGCGAATTCTTGCGAGAGCTGTGGTTTCTGATCACCTTGCAGCACCCGAATATTGTTACCTGCCGAGCTCTAGAACACACAGCTACAGGCAGGTACTTGGTTATGGACTACTGCGAGGGAGGAACCCTCCGCAACCTGCTCAAACAAGACCGCCCCTTGCGTCTGCTCGAAGGTTTGCAGCTAGTCATGGAAGTTTTAGCAGGCTTAGACTACGCCCACCGCCGAGGCGTAGTTCACTGCGACATCAAACCCGAAAATATCCTCCTAACTTTAGGAGCAAAAGGTTGGTCGCCCCGGCTTTCTGACTTTGGCATCGCGCGTCGGCTGCCAGAAATTGGTACCACTCGCCTCCACCAAGAAATTTCTCCCGACGCTACCGTAGGTTCCCCTGCTTACATGGCCCCAGAGAGGTTTTACGGTCTTTACTCTCCCATGTCAGATATATATGCAGTTGGAATTTTGCTGTTTGAGTTGCTAATGGGCTACCGTCCTTTCGGCGGAACCCCCGGAGACTTGAGGTGGGCGCACCTGAATCAACGCTTGCAATTTCCTGACGCCATCCCCGAACCTTTGCAAGCAATAGTCAAAAAATCTTTAGAAAAGCTGCCAGCCCGCCGTTTTGCCAGTGCTTCCCAAATGGCTCAAGCTCTGCGGCTGATCATGTACGACCCCGCTGTCAGACAATTGGGCGACTGCGTTATTCCCTGGGAAAATTCCACAACCAGTGGTGATAAAAGTCTCAAGTCGGAAACTGAGTCTTTAGTGGAGGTTGAAGAGGAAAAAGCATCACAGTCGGCTATTAATTTACTTCGGACTGTGCGCTATTCGCTTTCGCAGCCAAAGCCAGTGATACTTCCTGCACCGTTGACCGCTTTAATTGGCACTGAAACGTATCTCTATGCTGCTGTAGGTACAGAGGTGAAGGTTTGGTCTCAGCCGGGAAAACAGCTAGTTACAGGAGAAATGTCTATTTCTATTTCATTAATGCCGGAAATCGTGCGCGGCATTTTACCTGTTTCCCACGGCTGCTGCGTTCTCACTCCGCAAAAACTTTACTGGCTCAATAATCGCTCTTGGGAACCTCAGTGCCTGCTGGATATGGGTTTTAGGCAAGGCCCAGATGCTTTTAAAGCTGCTGTTGACTCTCACGGCAACTGGTTGACAGTAGCGGTTCCCGGCGAACTGCGTTTTTATTCTTTAGCGGGAAACAGCACTGCGGGTGATGGGGAAAAAGCCCTGAAGTTGATCGCTACTGTGCCGTTACCAGAACACTATTTACCAGAATTAATTTTTTTGGATCGGCGACACGTCTTAGCAGTTTGGCCGGACAACGAACCAAAAAATCCCCAAACTATTTTTAGAGTTTACACTCGGCGCGGCACGCCGGTGGGTTCTGTGCGGTTGTCTGCCAGCGTCGGACAGATCCTGTTGACACCTGAGCCTTATACTTTGCTGGGAATTCCCCAAGGTGGTAAAGCGGCGGTGCTGTTGATGAAATTGTGGCCGCTCAAGGTAGCGCGAATTCCCCTTGAAAGTTTGCCCGTGTCTGCTTGTGTGGCTAATTGGGGATGGGTATTGGCAGATGTTGGGGGGCAGATAGAAGTGTTAAACAGTCAAGGGATTCAAGTAGGGAATTTTAGCAGCCCCGCCTCACCCCGGGCGATCGCTCCTTGGGGGAATAGAGGTTTGGTGATTGCTGTCAATACTGAGGAAGAGAGTCACTTGCACTTTTTAGATGTAGATGTAGATGTTGAGGAGACTAACTCGCGATCGATCATCCAAGGCTGATAACAGGGGGTAACGGTCGGTGTTTCGGGGTTGCCCTAATTAATGAGAGTGTCGTTGCGGGCGATCGATCTAAGCATTGGCTTTGGCATCTTCCCCCAAAGGCGATGGAGTAAGGTGGGTTACAGAACCGTACCCTGTGGCGATCGCTTTGTGAAAAAGGACTAGCACGCGTGGGCTCATCGCCTCAATTGCAGACCCAACGTTCCCTGATTCAAGTCCAGCGAAGGCAGAGACTAATTATCGAGGACTCAGATTCAGCAACTACCAAATTGTGTAATAGTAAACCGCGCCCTGCAGCCTCACATTCTCACAAAAGCCTGAGCTCTGAGTAAGTCTCACGATCTTTGAGCTCTGAAAGATTTTAAATACCATTGATGACAGACCCGGCCAAAAACCGTATTTGGGGGTCAAGAAGCAGCCCCAAGCCATAAAGAGGAGTCAGCCAGGGGATGATCCAGCGCGGTGTAAGAGCCAAAACCCTGATGGTGTATGGCTTCCCAAAAAACTTTAAAATATTTTGGCAAAACGCTTGACAACTCTGGGGAGAGTTGATACATTAAT
>NZ_JAUBQD010000043.1:0-66207 GCF_036701085.1 Microcoleus sp. Pol7_A1 | reverse complement strand
AAGCTTATATTATCAAGGGACTTGCGAGTTCATTCATCTTTCTAAATGCTGTTTTCTTACTTTTTCAGCAAGCCCTAGATACTGGTTTTTAAGCAGAGTTTAGGTGTATTTGTCAGTTGTGTTTTGCGATCGCAACTCCAATCTTTAAGTGCGATCATCGCACTCTGTAGTTCCTGCTTTCTGCAACAGCACCTCAACATTATGTTTAGCTTCAGGAATCCAATTTGCTCGCGCGAGACACCAATCAGCAAATGTTCGTCCACTTTTTCCCGGTTGCGGTTCGGAGACTAACGCGGAAGGCGCATTTCTACATGATGCTAGAGCGATCGCACAACAAGTAATTGCGATCGACCGAATTACTTCTACAAAACCCTGTTTGCGATACCGCTTTTTTAAATTTATGTGTTTCTGTGTAACTATGAGTGTCATAATATTGTACCTCTAATTTTCTGATACCTAAAAAGAGGAAAACTTTTTAACACATTGATATATCTGAGTCTATGACAGTTTCAGTTGTAAAATTAATTATCATAGGGACTTCTCCATTGCGCTTTTGAAGAGATTTCGCAGGATTCACCCGTTTATTCACGTTCCCAAAATCAATCATATCAAACCCAATTGATGACACAGGATTTGATCGGCCCAGCAGACGCATCTAAATCTAAATTTTACATTCAACTTTGATGAAAATATTGTGGGGTGGGCGTCTCGCCCGCCCCACAAATAGAGTTTAGATAACCGACAGCTTACAATTTGTCGATCGACCTTTTGGCTTTATCTGTCAGATTTTTCACAGCATCTTTAGCATCTTCTGCTGCGTGGCGGGCGGAGGCTTCCGCTTGTTTGGCTTTGCCTTCAACCTGGTCTTTTTTGTTGCCCGTGATGTTGCCGAAAATTTCCTGAGCTTTGCCTTCTAAATTTTTGCCGATCGCCTTCGCTCTGTCTTCTGCACTCATAATAAGCTCCGTTTGGCAAGTTGCTTTAGTAACATTGTAAAATCAACTTGCCTGCAATTGCCTTTAACTTCATATTAATTTATATTCTGCTTGACCTCGGTCTTCTCCTGATGATTTACTTCCGGCAAACTCGTCACTCAAAAAGCCAAGGATTTTTTTTTGACAACTGTATACATCCGCAAAATGGGTCATAAACAACTATTTCAAACTCGCCGCAGCAACTTTAATCGGTTCCAGTAATTCTAACGGCAAATGCAGCATATTCAATTGAGTGCTATCTGCTGCTTTCCTTTCAGGATCTGGGCCGTGATAATCGCTGCCCCCAGTTGCCAGCAAACCGTAATGAAGACACAAATCTTTCAACTTTTGGATTTGGCTAGAACTGTGGCTGGGATGGTATACTTCAATTCCCATTAAACCAGCATCTACTAATTCTTTTAAGACTTCCTCAACAGCGCCGCCGCGAAATAAATAAGGGTGAGCCCAAACTGGTACTGCACCGCAACTCTTCAGTAAATCGATGCCTTCGGCGATCGAGAATTTCTCGTAATGCACGTAGGCCGGGCCGTCATCTCCCAGCCAGCGATCGAATGCTTCCCGCGATGATTTGGCGTGACCGGCTTTTACCAGCGCAGAGGCAATGTGAGGCCGTCCCGGTGCCATTCCTGGAGATGTTTTTGGCAGTTCGATCGCGTATCCCATTGCTGCTAATTTTTCGACCATTTCCTGCGATCGGCGAAACCTTCCTTCCAGGCGCTCGTTCAAAGGAACTCGCAACTTATTTGCATCGGGATAAAAACCTAAAATGTGCAGAGATCTGCCGTTGTGAACGGTGCTGAGTTCGAGTCCGGGGACTATTTCTATACCGTACAAAGCAGCCGCGGCGAAGGCTTCATCCCAACCCGACATTGTATCGTGATCGGTGACGGCCAAAGCGCGAACCCCCGAAGACGCGGCGGCGGCTACGAGTTCCGCAGGGGTGAGAGTGCCGTCGGAATAAGTAGTGTGACAGTGGAGTTCTAGCATTTTTTCTGGTAATAAGTCAAAGTCTGCGAAATCTGCAATTATTCCCCTCACTCACGCGACATATACCGTCCCTGCGAGCGACAAGTTTTTGGGTAATTTTAATCTGTTAGCTGTAATAAGTTTTCGCGCCTTTAATTGGGACATTTATGTTTATTAAAAGCTGGCGTGGAGTGGGCATCTTGCCCGCCTTTTCAGTTGAATTTAGATGCAGAACACCTTAGCTATTTCTTGATTTCTCGCATGGGGGAAATGACACCCTCTGGCAATTTGGGAGGAACCGGCGATATTTCAATACTTTGTATGTTGTGAACTGGGATAACTACGAGTTTATCTGCCAATTCGAGAATTATCGGGTCTGCCGTCAACATTTTGTGCAGGCGAGTGCCTAAAGTTGCTTGCTCTCCTACTGTTCCCTCTGGCGCACTGAACTGGAAGTGTTGCTGTTTGCCGTTTGTATAGTGGATTGTCAGATCGATAATTCTTTCTTGGTTGGTTGCTTGCATAATTTTTTTTCCCTAACAGTCGATCGGGACTTCGCAAAATTAACAATAAATCAAAACTGGCGATCGCACCACCGTTGGAAAGCTTTTGACCAAACCGGGCTGTCGGTATGAAAGTCCGGTTGCTGCTAATTTTATCACAAAAACTGTACTGAAACTCGCCCACTTACCCAGTATAAAATTGGCAGTCGCGCTGTCTTCGCTCCTCAAGGCGCGAGATCCTTTACTAGCAACATTTGGTCGATCGGGCTTTCTTCTATGCCAGTTGGCAAAGTGGCTCAATTTAGCCTCTGCCGCGAATTGAGTCAAAGCGCTATCAAGTCATACAGCAGAAGCATTTGAGCGCTTTGGTTGTCAAGGTGTTTCCAGGTGGGAACTGTGGAGGTTGAGATAGCGGCATTCTGCTTTCACTGCCGTTGAGTAATTTTTTATAAATTAATAACATAACATTCAGGTACAGCTTATGAAATCCACACTTTGTTTTCCCGAAACTTCTATTGAATATAACACCATTGCTGTTAACAATAATGCTATTGAATCTTGTATCCTTGCAGCTTGGATTGACTTAGTAGGAGGAGATTTTGATAGCTTGGGAGGAGATGATTGGCTTCCATTGTGCGGCGACATTGATGACGGCGAAATTTATCGGGAATGGTTTTTGTGGCAAGACAGCGAACTAACTCAAGAATGGGAAGCTTACGAG
This sequence comes from Microcoleus sp. Pol7_A1, assembly GCF_036701085.1. Taxonomy (NCBI): domain Bacteria; kingdom Bacillati; phylum Cyanobacteriota; class Cyanophyceae; order Oscillatoriales; family Microcoleaceae; genus Microcoleus; species Microcoleus sp. Pol7_A1. The sequence continues at coordinate 63,022 of NZ_JAUBQD010000043.1, read as the reverse complement.
CCCATTACTAATCATCGAGTTGTGGCATCTAGCCGAGAAATGATGATTTCTAAAATCGACCAAATAGAAGATGCTAGAAAAATTTAGTCCATCGGGAGAATGTTAAATCTTGATTTTTAACTTTAATAAAATTTGTGTAAACAGACCCGGTTTCTCCGAAAGGCATTAAAGAAACCGGGTTTTTTCGCTCACAACTCCAGGTTTAGGTTGAGCTATACGGGCTAAAACTAATAATTTATGTCGCTACTGCTTTTTGTTTTTCTCGTTCTAACTTGCGCTGCTTCAAGGCGGCAAGATTTTGTTTGATCGTGTCGATCGCAAATCCAGTCCCCTGCTGTTGATATAATTCGCTGGCACGGAGCAAATCGGCAACAGCCTCGTCATCCGATCGCAAATTCGCAAAAGCCAAGCCGCGATTGTGGTACGCTTCTGCCAAGGTTGAAACTTGTTCTACAGCGCTGGTAAATTTATCTTTAGCTTTGCGGTAATTTCCCGACTGATAAGCCTCAATTCCTTGTTGAAAATAAACGGAAGCTTTACTACCGCTGTCGGTATCTGGAAATTCTGGGTAAGTTAAAATGGGTTCTTTAAAGAGTACAGAAATGCTGCCCTTGCCGAAATAAGCCCAAGTCATTGTTCCAAACCCAATCCCCAGCACGAGGGCAACAATGACAGACAGAGCAATAAAATTGGTGAGTTCCATAGAGCAATATTTGTTGTATCTTAATATGATAAGATAATTTCTAACTTCTTGAACAATGGCGGCGCGGATTTACCTCAACTGGAAAGGCTTTTTCGGTTTGCTAGCTTTAGTATTGTCGATCGGCTTAATTACTGCAACTGCAAGTTCTGACGCAGCAACCAACGCGCAAACTCAAGCAGGGTGGCAATTGTTGCAGCGGGGCGAGACTGGGCTGGTGGTAGCAATGCGACACGCGATCGCCCCAGGTACGGGAGATCCTGCTAACTTTAAGTTAGGCGACTGTTCCACCCAGCGCAATTTATCAGCACAAGGAAGAACCCAAGCCAAGCAAATTGGAGCCGAATTTCGCAATCGCAACATCAAAGTTGCCAGAGTTTTATCGAGTCAGTGGTGTCGGTGTTTGGAAACAGCAAAACTGACAAATTTAGGCAAAGTCGAACCGTTCCCAGCACTGAACTCGTTCTTTAGCGACAGCAGCAAAGAAGCCAGACAAACAGCCACACTCCGCAAGTTGATTCTTGACAACCACAACACTAAAGGCGCAATTATTCTGGTAACTCATCAAGTAAATATTACCGCGATTACTGATATTGTTCCGCAAAGCGGCGAAGCTGTGATTCTCAAAGGATCTCGACAAGGTAAAATCCAAATAGTCGGACGAATTGGAGGATTTTAAAAAGATAGAAAGTTATAATATTACTAATTACCGATTACTAATTCTCCATTACCAATTTATATGAGTTTCCTATACAGCGCCGCCCTAGTGACTTTAGCAGACCTTGATAAAGAAGTTCTCGTGAAATTTTACACAAAATTTCTCGACATAGAACCGAACCCTTATATTCCCAATACTTATGCTGAATTTCAACTCCCCGGCTTAAGACTCGGCATATTCAAACCCAAAGATTCCCACAAATCGGAATTTACAAATCGAGCCAAAACAGGCATGAGTTTGTGTTTGGAAGTCAGCGATATCGAAACTGCGATCGCCCGAATTTGGGCTTTAGGTTATCCCCCCGCCGGAGAAATCATCAAAACTTCTCACGGTTTAGAAATCTATGCCTTCGATCCCGCCGGCAACCGCATAATTTTACATCAATCCCACGAGAATGTAGGATGATGGCTCATGATTTGTGAACTCTCGATCTTCTCTTCTCTTCCTTCGCGTCTTCGCGGTTAGTTCAAAAAAACATCTAGTTCACAACCGGCTGAGGATTGCTATATAAGTTATGCAATTGCTTCACGACCTTCGCAATGAGATTGTAAAACTCGCCTCTACAAATCAAAACTGCCTTAACTATCTAATCAGTTCAGCAAAACTATAAAAACTGATTATTAATAACAACAAGGCTGTCAGATGAGTTAGTTGAAATTGAGGCCGCGGGCCCATGGATTCCCGCACCAGAATTGAAAAAGACGAACCAATTATATAACTCAAAGACAGCGTTAAATACTGCCACTCCAATGTTACACTCCACAGCCCGAGCAAAATCATCGCCAAAGTCAACATCACCAACTCAACAAAGCGAGGCGGATCGTGCTGAGTAGACAGAATCAAAGTGTCCAACCAATATTGCCAAGGTCTCATTTTTTAGCGATCGAGCTTTTGGATTTAGCCTTCTAGCTTAACCTACGAGCGCCACTCAGTTTGTTGCTGCAAACACTTTAAAGCCTCCGCCGTCTCAACCTGCGGAAATTGCCCGTAAAAGCGACTGACACTGTAAAAAGGGTCTGGGGTTTCCAAAATAATCGACTTATCGCCCATTTCGGCCAAAAATCCCATCAATTCTACCGGGGCCACAGGCGCACAAATCCACAAAGCCGCAGGTTGCTGCGACTGCAAAGCCAGCGCCGCCACAGCCATCGTCATCCCCGTAGCAATGCCATCGTCCACCACAATCGCCAAAGCCCCTGCCGCGCTGACATTGGGGCGTCCCGCAGATAAATCCGCCAGCAGAGATTGAGCATTATTTTGAGCCACGGGCAATGCTAATTTTTGCAAGCGCAAATTATGCTGCTTTTGCTTTTGCCAGAGAACGTGGCCGTCAGCAGTTGCAGCCCCGATCGCCAATTCTAAATTATCTGAGCGAGTAATTTTCTTGGCGACAACCACATCCAAAGGACAGCCCAAGCGGCGCGCAATCGGCACAGCAACTGGCAAACCTCCGCGCGGCAAGGCGTAAACAATCGGTTTAACAGCCTCCTGTGCCGTTAAATTCAACTTACCGAGCTCGTCCAGAACTGCCTCGGCCAGTTTTTCGCCTGCATCGGCGCGGTCGTCAAAAAACGGGTTAGAGAACATATTTTTGCCTGTACGAGCTCAACGAAATAATGTGAGACTTGCGAGTATTAATTTGAGATTGTGGGATCGACAGCATCGCATACAAGCTTCTAGCCAATCTCAAATCACCAAACCCGATCTAAACTATAAACTCTAGACTCAAAAAAATCTCCCTAATTGTAAAATTTATGTCCAGTGACTTGCAACTGAGCCTTTTTGACAACAATCAAAGTGCCACTTTCCAAACTGACTCAATACCAGCAAATGCCAAAATTCCCATTCCTCCCGGCACTTATCAAAATATGGAACAAATCGGCGAGCACTGCAACCGCTGTCACCGCTGCGAATTAGGCAATACGCGCACTCACGCTGTCATCGGGCGCGGCAATCCTCAAGCCTCAATTTTGATTGTGGGAGAAGCGCCCGGACAAAACGAAGACGAAACCGGATTGCCCTTCGTCGGGCGATCGGGCCAACTGTTAGATAAGATTTTAGAATCCGTGGGATTGAGTGCAGAAACCGACGTATTCATTGCCAACGTCATCAAATGTCGCCCTCCCAACAACCGCCCTCCGACAGCAAAAGAAATCGAAGCTTGCAAACCTTATTTGCTCGAACAAATTCGCATCTTAGACCCAAAAATTATTTTATTAACCGGTGCAACAGCCCTGAAAGGTTTGCTAAGCGACAAGCGACCCATTAGTAAAATTAGAGGTAAATGGATTGAATGGGAAAATCGTTTGTGTATGCCAATTTTTCACCCATCATACTTGCTGCGAAATCCCTCCCGCGAGCCGGAGACTCCGAAATGGTTTATGTGGCAAGATATGCAGGCTATCAAGGCTAAATTGGATGAATTAAAATAGCCATTGTAATGAATTTTTGTGGTTGATTTGTAGGGCGTGTTCACCAAAAATCTCCAATTCCCACCCACAATCTACAAAAACTAGCCCCCACTCAACCTAAAATTCGTGAATTTTCTTACACCTTTGTTCTGAACAGGCAAGATGCCTGTTCCACACACAAAGACTAAATTTTCTTACACCTTTGTTTTGAACAGGCAAGATGCCTGTTCCACGATCGCAATTATTTCTTGTGGGGTGGGCGTCTCGCCCGCCCAAAAATACAATTTAGTTGCGGGACAACTTATTTTTTGCCTGACAATCGCGCAGCCACAAACGAATTGCCTCAGCAATTTCGCTTTCACTATCTTGACTTAATAAAGGACGAATATCAGCCGCAGTATCAAACCGAGAAACAATTTTTGCCAACTCCCATCCGTTCTCCGTTTTAGTGAAAAATAACCAATGATATTGCTGAATTTCGACTCGTTTTCCCTCGCGATACTGCCGTTCCAAAGTCGTAATGAAAACTTGACTGGCATTTTCAGGAAGTGCATCCCCAGAATTTAAAGGTAACGGTTCAAACTCCGGGCGACCGGCTAAAATTATTTGAGGCAGCGCGTAACCGGACCGTGTGTTAGTGTTAGGAGAAAAGTGCGATCGCACAATTACGCGATTAGCATAACTCGGCAAATCTTGCAACAGGCGATCGACCAAAGTTTCTAAATCAGCAGGACAGGGCGATCGCACTAACAAATCATACCGACTTGCATTGATACTGTTAGTATGATTTGTCACAAAATTAACTGCCACAGTCGGAGTTGCAACCGCAGATATCAGCAGATAAACACAGATGAACGCAGATAAAATTCCATCGGCGTTCATCGGCGTTTATCGGCGGTAAAAAACAACATTCCTATTGTTACTCCAACTCTTCACAAATACGCCCAAAAGCCGCCACCGGATCGTCCGAAGCAGTAATCGGCCGCCCAATCACCAGATAATCCGCACCAGCTTTCAAAGCAGCCTTCGGAGTCATCGATCGCCTTTGATCGCCCCCATCGGCCCATTTCGGACGCACACCGGGACAAACTAACACAAAATCATCCCCGCAACTCATTCTTAACTGTTCCACTTCTTGCGGAGAACAAACAGCACCAGCTAAACCCGTTTCCTTAGCCAACAATGCCATGTGCAAAGCATATTCCGGCAACTCCAAAGGTATTTTCAACTCAAAAGCCAACTGTCGCGAATTCAAACTCGTCAACAGAGTAATTGCAATCAACTTAGGACTCGGTTTATCCACAGCCGCCGCCCCTTCAGTCAAAGCCAACTGTGCCGCTTTCAAAGCATCTTTACCACAAGTAGAATGGATAGTCAACAAATCCACATTGTACTTAGCCACAGCCCGACAAGCACCAGCCACAGTATTCGGGATATCGTGAAACTTCAAATCGAGAAAAATCCGCTTTTCCCGTTGTTTTAAAATTTCCAAAATCCCCGGCCCGGAACTCACAAACAGTTCCAAACCGACTTTCCAGAAAGATACATCAGGCAGTTTGTCGAGGAGTGCGATCGCCTCTTCTTGACTCGAAACATCCAAAGCAACAATAATTCGATTATCAGCGTTCATTAGCGTACATCTTCAGTATTCATCTGCGGTTAAAAAAAAGATTCAAGACACCAATCGCACAAACTTATTCTTCCCAACCTGCAAAACCTTACCGCCTAAATCAGCAGGTGATTCAAAAGTAATATTAACATCAGAAACCCGATCGCCCTCCAACTTCACCCCACCGCCCTGCATCAATTTCCGCGCATCACCGCTACTTTTACAAAGCCCGCTAGCACTCAGAATATAAAACAACTTAGCCGGAAACTGGACGTTTGCCAAAGAAAACTCCGCCACAGCATCAGCTTGTCCCGCAGCACCTTTAACCAGCGCAATTGCATCTTGTTGTGCGCGATCGGCCGCTTCCTTCCCCCGATACTGGCGCACCACATCCACAGCCAAAAGTTTCTGTTTTTCTCGCGGATTTTCTGGCAATTCATCAAGTGGCAAATCTGTCAATAGTTCAAAATATTGGGCGATCGAACTATCAGCAATTTTCTCCAACTTAGAATACATCGTCAGCGGGTCTTCCGACAAACCCACATAATTGTTCAAAGACTTCGACATCTTCTGCACCCCGTCAGTCCCGATCAAAATCGGCATCAGCAAACCAAACTGCGGTTTCATCCCAAAATGTCGCTGCAAATCTCTCCCCACCGCAATATTAAACTTTTGGTCGGTTCCCCCCAACTCCACATCCGCTTCCAAAGCCACCGAATCGTAACCCTGCATTAGTGGATACAGAAACTCATGCAGATAAATTGCATTTTCCTGCTGCATCCGATTATCAAATCCCTCTTTAGCGAGCATCTGCTGCACCGTCATCGTCCCCAGCAGTTCCAAAATCTTCGCCAAGTCCAATTTCGACAACCACTCGGAGTTGTAGCGAATTTCCAAACGCCCGGGCGTGTCAAAATCTAGAATCGGACGCACTTGGTCTAAATAAGTCTTGGCATTTTCCGCCACTTGTTCGGCCGTCAACTGGCTGCGCATCTCCGACTTCCCTGTCGGATCGCCAATTCTTGCGGTAAAATCTCCGATGAGCAGTACGGCTGTGTGACCGGCATCCTGAAAAGCTCGCAGCTTGCGGACACAAATGCTGTGTCCTAAGTGAATGTCACTCCCTGTCGGGTCAATTCCGAGTTTGACGCGCAACGGTCGATCGACTTTTGCCAGCAGTTGGGCTAAATTTTCGTCAGGGTTGCTAGAATCAGGTCGATCTGGAAAAATCTGGCTGACGCCGCGGTAAAGCGCTGAAAGGTTAGGAGTTATCATCGGGGAGCGATCGTCCATCATATTTTGCCAAAGTGCAGCAGAATTAGTTACACTCACTGGTTGACGCATAAAAACATAACTATCAAGCTACTATAATCCCAAAGCTGACCGTCTTTCATTAGCTGACCCCGCCCAAAAACGGATACCAGCCCCCGACAACAGTCGTGGAGATCCCCAAATTTTAGACTCTTGTTCAAACTCCCAGATTCATCTGTGGAATAAATCTAAAATCTAAAATCTAAAATCTAAAATCGACTGACTGTCACTAGGGTTCGCATCTAAAATTAAAAGTCTTAAACCCCAAATCGAGTGAGGAAGTGAAATCCACGTGTCAACCAACGCAGTCCGCAAAAACACGGAAAACTCAGCCCCCGTATTCGAGTTTGTTCAGTCAGTCAGTAAAGTGACCGCCGGAACCATACTCAGCATGACAATGCTTGCCAGTTCCGTAGTCGCTGGCGGACTGGTTGGCTTAGCTATCAGCTTCCGCAATTTGCCAGATGTTCGGATCTTGCAAACCTACTCTCCTACAGAAACTACCCACATTTACGACATCAACGGCAAGCCCCTAGCCAGCATCCACGACGAAGCCAACCGGGATGTCGTACCCCTTGACCAAATCTCCCCGAACCTGAAACGAGCTGTTCTGGCGATCGAAGATAGCAACTTCTTTACCCACAAAGGCATCAACCCCGGCGGGATAGCCCGAGCTCTCATAGTCAACCTAGAGAAAGGTAGAACCGTTGAAGGCGGCTCGACTATGACTATGCAGCTAGTCAAGAACCTGTTTCTTTCTCCCCAGTCAAAATTTAGTCGCAAGGTAGCTGAAGCGGTAATGTCTATCCGCTTGGAGCAAATTCTCAACAAAGACCAAATTCTGCAACTATACCTGAATCAAATCTACTTAGGTCACAACTTGTACGGCGTAGAGACAGCCTCTCGAAGCTATTTCAACAAGTCAGCAAGTAATTTGACTCTTTCAGAAGCAGCGATGCTGGCAGGCTTAATTTCTGCCCCCGAAGAATACAGTCCTTTCGTCAATTACAAGTTGGCAAAAGAGCGGCAAATAATCGTTTTAAGCCGCATGAAGGATCTTAAATGGATTACGCCGGCCCAAGAGACTGCTGCCCGCCAGGAAAAAATTAAGCTAGGCAAAATTACCTCTTTTGGCGGCTCTCAAGTTCCTTACGTAACACAAGCCGTAGTCCAGGAACTGACTCGGCGTTTCGGGCGAGATGCCGTGGTTAAGGGAGGAATGCGCGTTCAAACCACGATCGACCTCAAAATGCAGCGCATAGCCGAAGAGACCGTCAAAGCGTGGCACAATCGGCTTTACTACCAAGGGCTGTTTTACGATCGCGAGGAAGGTCAAATTGCCCTAGCCGCCGTCGATCCCCGCACCCACTTCGTCAAAGCAATGGTGGGCGGTGTCGATTACGAAAAGAGTCAGTTCAACCGCGCCATTCAAGCACGCCGCCAGCCCGGATCTTCTTTTAAGCCTTTTATCTACTACGCTGCCTTTGCTAGCGGCAAATACAGCCCCGATTCAGTTGTCTACGACTCCCCTGTCGGCTACCGCGACGGCGACGGGTACTACTACCCTCAAAACTACGGCGGCGGGTTCTCCGGTGCCGTCAGCATCCGCAGAGCTTTGGAAGTATCTCTCAACATTCCCGCCGTCAAGCTTGGCCAAGAAGTCGGATTGAATAAAGTGATTGAGATTTGCCGGGTGCTCGGCATCAGAAGTCCGATGGAACCGGTGATTTCTTTGCCCTTGGGTGCCGTTGACCTAACTCCTTTAGAAATGGCCGGAGCTTTTGCTACCTTCGCCAACAACGGCTGGCATTCTGACACCACGTTTATCGTGCAAGTCACTGACAGCAGCGGCAATGTCTTGCTCGACAATACGCCCAAACCCAAATTAGTTCTCAATTCCTGGGCGGCGGCATCTGTCAACAGCGCTCTGCAAGGGGTAATTAACAACGGAACGGCAAGGGCGGCTCAACTTGGGCGACCGGCTGCTGGGAAAACTGGTACAACTTCCTCAGAACGGGATATCTGGTTTGTGGGTTACGTGCCGCAGTTGTCGGTGGCTGTTTGGATGGGCAACGACAATTATAGACCGATGAGCTACGGTGCTACTGGCGGTACTATTGTCGCCCCTGTTTGGCGCGATTTTATGAGCCAAGCTTTGGAAGGCGTTCCCGCAGAAAGTTTCAAACCTGCTTCATCTTTTGAGCGGCCTTAACTATTCAGTCAGTAGGCAGTAGGTAGTAGGCAGTAGTTGTTGAAAATTACCCTTACTTGTTTCATCTTCCTTCTTCCTTCTTCCTTCTTCCTTCTTCCTTCTTCCTTCTTCCTTCTTCCTTCTGCTCACTAGGATTGTTTTTCCAGCTCAGATTTCATCCGCTCCAGCGTTGAGTTCATTTGCTCAAACATCTGCTGGGGCGTGATGCCAAATTGATTGAGCTGTGTTTTTAACTGCTCTACAGTCATCTGAGCCATGAAGTCCTCAGACAGCTCGAAGCGCTTCATAAAAATACGGTAGCGCTCCATCATTGCTTCCATCTGAGCGATGAACATTTTCTTGCCTTCGCGATCGAATTTGCCGTAATTGCCACCTAGTTTGATAAGAGATTGATAGTCTTCAAACAACAGCTTGGCTTCTTGCTGAACAATTTCTGAATCAAAAAATCCCATAGCTTTCCTAATTTTTTAATATTCTACTAATTTTGATCGAGGCGAGAAATCCCACTGCTTTTTGTACTATTTTATCAGTTGCCGGAGGAAGTCCCTACCCCTCAAGGTACAAGAATAAGTAGAAATTTCCGTACAGCAGAGGCATCGGGCATCGGGCATCGGGCTTGCGATGACAACAGTCAACTGTCAACAGTCAACTGTCAACAGTCAACTGACTTCAAACTTCCCCGATGCGTTCTAGAGGCCAAAACCGCAGTACAGCGCGGCCGATGATATTTTGCTTGGGTAAAAATCCCCACCTGCTGGAGTCGTTGCTGTTGTTGCGGTTGTCTCCCATCACAAAGTATTCATTTTCTGGGACGCGATAAGGCCCCCACTGGTATTTAGGAGGTTCGGCAATATATTTTTCAACGATGGGTTTGTCGTTGAGATAAACTAAACCTTTTTTAACAGCGACGGTTTGACCCGGCAAGCCAATTATCCGCTTGATGAATGCTTGGTCTTGGGTAAAGCCTTGTTCTTGCAACTTTTCGGGAGGGGCAAATACTACGATGTCGCCAGTTTTTGGAGGTTCGAGGTAGTAGGAGATTTTTTCGACTACGACGCGATCGCCCACGTGCAGAGTTGGTACCATAGAATCTGAGGGTATGTAGCGCGGTTCGGCGACCAACGCTCGAATCACTATTGCTAAACTCAAAGCAATAATCACTATCTGAAGATTTTCTCGCTGCGACTTCCACGCTTTCTGCCACCAGGTTTCCGGCGGATTTTCTGCTACTTTTGTACCCAAATTATTTTTTTCAGATGTCATGAAAGTCCTCGCTATATAGTTGCCACTAATTATCTGATTAAGCTCATCAGCATTTAAATTGCATCTCAAGAAATAATCAAACTATGAGTGGGCTGGGAACGCGAACCCGCCCAAAATATACAATTTAAATGCAGTACAGCTTACCGTTGAAGTATGTCGCTGTTAATTACTAGACTTGAAGAGTATGCCTTTGCAAACTATCTTGAAAGGCATCTGCGTTGCACCTGCGGTTTCCCTATAAATCAAAGATTTATGCAATAAGTCTCCTCTTGATATTAACTCATAAAAAAGGCAGAGAATTTAAATTCTCTACCTTTTTTATGTGAGGATTTTGAGTTGTTTGCGACTGCGAGATTGGTTATTTCCAAACTTTACTTGCGATCGCACTTACTCAATCTTACTCAGCGCCTTGGGGCAGCAATTCCCGCTTTTGACCTTGCAGCACCTTAACAATTCCGTCCTCGCCCACATCCACAACAGCGGTGTCGCCGTCTTTGATGCGGCCAGAAAGGATTTCCTCAGCCAAACTGTCTTCCAATAACCGCATGATGGCGCGGCGCAGGGGTCTGGCTCCGTAGCTGGGGTTGTAGCCTTCTTCTACCAGCCGTTCTTTGAATTTTTCGGTCACTTCCAGGGTGATTCCCTGTTCTGTCAAGCGGCCGAACACTTCTTTGAGCATAATGACGGCGATTTCCTTGACTTCTTCCCGGTTCAACTGGCGGAAGACGATAATTTCGTCGAGCCTGTTGAGGAATTCCGGGCGGAAGTAGTTTTTGAGTTCTTCGTTAACCAAGGAGCGAATGCGGTTGTAATTGGCATCGGTTTGGTTTTCAGTGAACTCGAAGCCGAGGCCGCCGCCGCCTTTTTCAATCACCTTAGAACCGATGTTTGAGGTCATAATCAGCAGCGTGTTTTTGAAGTCCACGGTGCGACCTTTGGCATCTGTTAAGCGGCCGTCTTCCAATATTTGCAGGAGCATATTGAAGACATCGGGGTGGGCTTTTTCGATTTCGTCGAACAGCACGACGGTGTAAGGACGGCGGCGGACTGCTTCTGTGAGTTGGCCGCCTTCGTTGTAGCCGACGTAGCCTGGAGGAGAACCGATGAGTTTGGAGACGGTGTGCCGTTCCATGTACTCCGACATATCCAGCCGAATCATCGCGTCTTCTGAACCGAAGAAGTAGCCGGCTAGGGCTTTGGTGAGTTCGGTTTTGCCGACGCCGGTGGGCCCGGAGAAGATGAAACTGGCGATCGGGCGATTGGGATTTTTCAAGCCGACGCGAGCGCGGCGGATGGCGCGGGAAACGGCTTTCACTGCTTCTTCCTGACCGATCAAGCGCTGGTGCAAGGTATCTTCCATGTGCATCAGCTTTTCGGATTCGGATTCGGTCAGTTTGTTGACCGGGACGCCCGTCCAGCTTGCCACGATTTGAGCGATGTCTTCTTCGGTGACTACTGGCGATGGGTCTGTTTCGCCGGTGCGGGCCGAGTCGGTTTTTTTGGCTTGAGAAATTGCGCGAATTTCGGCTTTGATGGTCATTTCTCGATCGCGCAATTCGCCGGCTTTGTCAAAGTCTTGAGAACGCACCGCTTCGTCTTTATCTTTGAGGACTTGGCGCAGTTCTTTGTCAAGTTCTTTGGCTGCCGGGGGCAGTTGGGAGTTGATCAGGCGGACTCTGGAACCTGCTTCGTCTACCAAGTCAATTGCTTTGTCTGGGAGGAAGCGATCGGAGATGTAACGATGTGAGAGTTTGGCTGCGGCTTCGAGGGCCGTGTCCAAAATTTTCAGCTTGTGGTGCTGTTCGTAGCGTTCCCGCAGACCGAAGAGAATCTCGATCGTCTCGTCAACGGTCGGTTCGCCGACCATGACGGGCTGGAAGCGCCGCTCTAAGGCTGCATCGCGCTCGATGTGCTTGCGGTACTCGTCGAGGGTCGTAGCGCCGATACATTGGAGTTCGCCTCTTGCCAAGGCTGGCTTGAGGATGTTCGCTGCGTCGATCGCGCCTTCAGCCGCACCTGCACCGATCAAAGTGTGCACTTCGTCAATCACCAAAATCACGTTACCCGCTGTGCGGATTTCGTCCATGATTTTTTTGAGGCGTTCTTCAAACTCGCCCCGGTATTTGGTACCGGCGACGAGCAGGCCGATGTCGAGAGTGACGACGCGCTTGTCTTCGAGGATGTCTGGGATATCGTTGTTAGCGATGCGCTGGGCCAGGCCTTCGGCGATCGCGGTTTTACCAACTCCGGGTTCGCCGATGAGCACCGGGTTATTTTTGGTGCGCCGACCGAGGATTTGAATTACCCGTTCGATTTCTTTTTGGCGTCCGACTACTGGGTCTAGTTTGCCATCGACCGCCATTTGAGTGAGGTTGGCACCGAATTCATCGAGGGTTGGGGTTTTGGTGCGGGCACCTCCGCCAGTGGCTGCGACTTCTGCGGTTTCTCCCAGCATCCGAATGACTTGGGTGCGGACTTTCGACAAGTCTACTCCCAGGTTTTCTAAGACTCTGGCCGCTACTCCTTCACCTTCGCGGATCAAGCCCAGCAGCAGGTGTTCGGTACCTATATAATTGTGTCCGAGTTGGCGAGCTTCTTCTAGGGATAGTTCTAGAACCCGCTTGGCGCGGGGAGTGAACGGAATTTCGACTGCTACGAAGCCGGAACCGCGGCCGATGATTTTTTCGACCTCAATCCGAGCGTCTTTGAGATTGACCCCCATTGATTTGAGGACTTTAGCTGCCACCCCGGTTCCTTCACCGATCAGACCCAGGAGGATCTGTTCTGTCCCTACGAAGTTGTGACCCAGGCGGCGAGCTTCTTCCTGGGCCAACATGATTACTTTTATTGCTTTTTCTGTGAAGCGTTCAAACATGATTTATTCCCATCACCTGCTGCTATGTGCCCGTTTCGAGGTCACGCTCGCACAACGAGCGTTTGTGTTCTCGTAGGGACAGGGCATTGCCGTGTCCCTACTCGTACTGCTTATTCTAGCGTGACACTCCCAACCGCTCTGCCGCACTGGTGGAAAAGCGGTTGCAGATTCTAGGCTGCCGTTGCAGGATGGCTTTCAACTGGGAAGACCCAAATGGTGGCTGACCTACAACCTCCCCTAGACTGCAAGAAGATTGCTCTTCTCGGCCTGTGCCCAACCTACGACTACGTATTGATGGATTCTAGCATAATCTTTTTGGCTCTCATGCAGGTGCAAAATTGATATTTATCGAAGTGTCGGGCGGGTTTTTCACAAAAGTTATTGCTTAGATGGGCGATCGATCCCCTAAACTCGCTCTTAAGCTGCTGTCCATCTCAAGAATCTTTTGGTTTGCGAGGGAAAGAGCGAGCTGGGCTTTTTTTATCTAAAATTTTGTCTCAGAGCCTTTGAAGATTTGGGTGTTGTTCATGTTGTCAGTTGTGCGATCGCTCCTGCATCAATTAGTTAGTATTGCTACACTCCGAGGGTTAAAGTCAGACTATAATCAGCACGGTCAAAGAAAGTTCTTTCGCAGCAGAGTGTTTTTTGTCGTTAACCGCTCTGAGTTAAATGTCTCACTCAAACTTTAAAGTCACAATAGAAACTAAATCTTGTTTATGAGTCCTAGGATTTGTCGCGATTTAGTCCGGTTTTGCTGTTTTAAACCCTAAAAAATCTGCGTAATACTTCGAGAACAAACAGTTTTTTTTGACGAATTTTTACAAGCTTTCTATCAAATTTAAGTTTGGTGAGGACGAGAAAAAATATAGTATTCAGTCGCACGCGGGGATGGGCTTTCAGGAAATCGCTAATCACAACACTTCCGACAGTTTTTGATAATTTACTGTAGAAGAAGGGTTGCAGGGCGAACATTAGTAGGGTGGCGCTAACGCTCGCACGACGATCGCTCAACTGAAAATTACGGGTTTCAGACTAGGAATTCAAAACAGCCCGCACTATTGTAATCATGAAAAACTTTGATATCAACCCGACTACATTTAATCGGGTGCATCTCACTTTGGCAAATACATCAAATTGAAAGTTGACCGTTGAGATAGGCACAGCGAAGAGCAAGGATAGAGGAAACGTTCTCAATATTCCACCCGGTCCCAGATATTTTTACCCTTAATCCAATGCGTTTAATTGTTGATTCAACTGTTCCCGAACCTATCGAACTTATGGATTCTTCTTTGTAGTATTGGTAATTGACTATTCGGCACCGATGGGTCTCTAAATAATTGCAAAACGTTTTAAATGCTTGACCTTTAAAGTTTTTAAATAAATTTATAACTTCATCAACTTGGCCTTGCCACAACATAGTTTCTGCTGATTTTAATCGTTTTATTGAACCCCCTACCTTGTAGAGATTTTCTTTCAGATGATACCAATCTAAGATTTCTTGTCTTTGTTCATTGTCTCCAATTTCTTTAAATATGTTCCAAATTCCGGCATGGCCATCTCCTAGGCAATACATAGGGTGTAGTAATTTTTGGCTATTAGTCCAATCAATTAAATCTTGATTATTTTGAAAAAATGCTCCAGAATAAACATTATCTAAACACACGGCTTTATAGTCTTTCCAGTAACCACCCTCGCCCTTGGTTTCGTTGCGTAGCCTGACTTTTCCGCCATCCAATGTAATTTCTTGGACTCCGAGTTTTGATGTAGGCAATTCAAAGTCTTGTCTCTTGACTAATCTTTGTAATGTACTGTGAGAGATTTTGATACCCGTAAATTTTTCCAAATCTTTTTCTGCCATTTGATAAGATTCGTTTGCACTGATTAAAAGACAACATTTTTCCATCAGTGGACTAAATTGACTATAAGATTTCAAGCCAAAATATTTTGCCTGATTATCTGTAAGATCGAGGGAGCCGACTATTGATTTTATTTTTCGGGGTTTTCCTGTTTTAATTCCTGATACTGCTGAAAAAAAAAGCTACCTAGTTCTGGACCCACTTCTTCTAACATTTTCTGACGGACAGACTTTTCTATACTTTCAAAACTTTTTAACTCGGTTGGCTCGGTATTTCTGTAAAGAATTTCTGCTGCCGCTTTTAAGTGGGCTTTTAGCTGTTGTTGGTCTGAGGGTGTCATTTTCTTTACCTTATCTTTATTTTACGATTTTACTAGCTTTTTTATTTTAACCCTTTTTTGACATACATATTCGCAAAAGTGAGATGCACCCCATTTAATCTTTAGCATAGCTCTCTCTTTTCTGTTAAACCGCGAGAAAGTGGACTACTTGGATGTTTTTTACTTCGGGTAATTTTACCAGAAATTTTGCTGGACAAAAAGCACGGTCTTCGAGCGTGCAAATTATGATGCCGATCACCGTCTATAACTGTGGTTTCGTGATAGAGTGCTTTTGGTCGTTAACTGGTCTGACTTAAAGTCTGAAAGTTCAACGTTAGACAATCTAAATCCTGTTTAAGGCTTAGTGAAAATAAATCATGAATACTAGAGATTTAGATGACTCGGTAGAAAGTAGCGACAATGGATCGATCGAAGTTACAGGTAAATCCCTGGATGTAACCACAGCTATTTCTGCCGATTCACCAAAAGAATTTAATGCAGAAGAGCTAGGACGTGTCTACTTTATTCGGCACGGTGAAAGTACCAGTAACGAACGCAACATTTTTGCAGGAGTGCTGGATGTTGACCTGACATCATTTGGCCGATTGCAGGCGCGCCGTGCAGGTGTCGATTTGAAGAAAAAAGGTACAAAGTTTGACGCAGTATATGTCTCCCACATGAGACGCGCACGGCAAACCTGTGAAATCGCCCTTGCTGAAAGTCAAGCACTAAAGTCGCCAAATACCCCGGTTGAGATAGACCATCGAATTAGCGAAAAATCCTTTGGCATTTTTGCGGGCCGCAACCTAAATCTGCTGCGTCTTGCTCTTGGCTATGAAGGCTTCGAGGAAATGTTGCATTCACATAACGAAGCACCCCCGGCTGGCGAAAAGATTGCCCAAGTTTATTCTCGCGCTGCCCGTTTCTACGAAGACAAAATAGTACCGCACTTGGAACGCGGAGAAACAGTTCTAGTAGTGTGCCACCAATATGTATTGGAGCCTCTAGCACTTTATTTAAGCGGTCTGCCGCCTACTGCTTATAAACACCTGAAACTCCCCAACGGTAAAGCTCTCAGCGGTGTGGATCTCGTCAAGTTTCGGGACAAGGAATCCGGCGGTGCTGCTTCCCTGCGTAAAGAGATCAACGATCTTTCAATTATGTGGGCGATTTTGATCTATGCCGCCGCCTTTTTGCTGGGAAGCTTGGTAGGGGCAATCAGCGGCGCAGCAGGAGGGATTCCGTCAGCCCTATTTCGAGCGATCGTCGTTGTGTGTCTTGCCGCTTCAACGTTTTATACATACCTGGACATCGACTTTGCCGCGAGTAAACGCAAAGTAACTTCAACTGTGAAGTATCTAGTTTACGGGTGGATGGCAGTGCGATGGGTAGTTGGGCTATTTTTAATATTTTCTGGACTTTTGTATCAGACCGAAGCTGATTTGTATAAAGTTTTGTGGGTGCTGTTTTGGATGGTTCCACCAGCCCTGACTTCCCCAGTTTTATCCGTGCTTTGGGGCGGCAATCTTTATCCGTCGGCTCTATTGTCAAGAACCCTATCAATCGTTGCTCCACTGGCGCTTCTGGCTACATTGAAGGTTGCCAATTTACCGATTAACGTTGACAGCCTGATCTTTTTCGGTGTCATTCTAATTCTAGGTCTGGCAATACCGGGTGCGATCGCTCAGTTTTGGCGCGACAAATCCCCGGTGGAATCAAACCACCACAGTAAAAACTGGAAATTTATCGGTGTGCTTGCTGTCGCATTCATGGCTTTGGCAACCGGGTTTCAGTTTACTCCGGCAACATTTCTCAGCGATATATTTTCCTCAACGGATACAGCGCGATCGCTAGCTTGTCTGCAACAATTGGCAATTGCAACTTTGGTATTTGTCTCGATGCGCGTAGTAGCTACATTAACCTCAATAGTGACAAAGGGCAAGCTAAGTAAGGCAGAAGCTCGGGATGCTTATATCCTGCTTGTGAATCCAAACTTTTTCCTTTGGGCAGCTCTTTTCATCGGAGTTAGTGCAACTGCAAATCCCGAAGCCGTAAAATATGCAATTTTTTGGGCAGCGCTGGGGTTCTTCTGCATACCACTCATCGAACAGATATTGTTCATGAATTCATTTGGCAATGACATATTGAGAGAAACACTGCGTTCTTCGAGAGTGGCAACAGCAGATATCAAAAAGCTGTTCCTGCAATTGGATACGGATGGAAGTAAGTCGCTAGAACGAACTGAGATTATGGAGCTGTTAGGCCTAATCGAAGATATGACAACAGGCGAACGTAGCTCTGAAGAAGTCAGAAGTTACATCACTGATTATCTTTTTAATACTCTTGACTCCGATAAAAATGGCAGTGTTGATTTAGCAGAGTTAGAAGAGTACATATCAACCTATGGGTTAGTTGCTAACCTGAATGTCGTATCTGCTACTGCATCCCCAGGTGGAGCATAAGTGGCGATCGCCCACAGTTGATATTAATGGAGCTGACAGAATTTTGGGAAATTCTGTCAGCTCCAAGTTCAAGACAGGAGCAATTTACAGATTCAGTCGCTCCACAGTACATCAAATTTTCTATTTAAAAACCTAGTTTTGGAATGAACTTGTTAGATATCAAAATCGGGAGAATTTAGCAAATGTCACGTTATAAAATTCGAGCAATTATCCTGACAGCAGTCGTTTGTGTTGCCGTGGTATGGACGACTCCAGTGCGATCGCAAGAGCAAGACCAAGAGCCAGCTAAAGATGCCAACACTCCAAAGGTGGAACAAGTTGAACCAGAGAAACCAGCCGACCCCAAAGCAGCAACAA
The DNA here is from genome assembly GCF_036701085.1 of Microcoleus sp. Pol7_A1. Classification (NCBI taxonomy): domain Bacteria; kingdom Bacillati; phylum Cyanobacteriota; class Cyanophyceae; order Oscillatoriales; family Microcoleaceae; genus Microcoleus; species Microcoleus sp. Pol7_A1. The sequence continues at coordinate 44,929 of NZ_JAUBQD010000043.1, read as the reverse complement.
CTACCAAAGACCTGAATATTCCCGTTGATGAACTCAAAATCCTCCTGAAGCCGCTCACTCTCGAAGAACTCCGAGACGAGGCAGCGGCGTGGATGCTTGTACTCCAAAAAAAAGCCCACGAAATCAGCGAAGCTGAAGTTACCATCAAGCGCGAGAATCAAGCCATCAGCCAACAACAAGAAGGCGTTGATGCCCTAGTCCAAGCAGAACTTGCCCTCGAAGCAGCCGAGCAAGCTCAAAAAGGTGCTGCCCCTAGTTCACCGCAATATCAAGAAGGAACGAAAAAGATAGAAGAAGCAAAAAAAAGCCTGAAAACAGCCCAGTCAGCAGTCGAGAAATCGAAAACAACCAAAGCCAAATTAAAACAAGACGAAGCATCCAATAAGATGCTAGAAAAAGCTCAAAAAACCGGCGACTTAGAAACAGCCAAACAAACTCTCGATCGAACAAAAGCCGATCGAGATCAAACCGTTGCTGGATCTCTAGCTTATTCCGAGGCCACCAAAACGATCGAAAAACTAGAAGCAGCGATCAAAGCGTTCGAGTCCGCCCAAGAAGCTCAAAAAGGTGCCGATCCAGATTTACCGGAATACCAGGAAGCCACCCAGCAGCTAGAAAAAGCCGACGAAGCCCTCAAACAACTGCTCAAAGATATTGGGGCTGGTGCAACAGGGCAATCGTCCCAGGATCTCGACAACGCCACAGCCGCCGTTGAAAACACCGAAATTAAAAACAACGGGGAAGAGAAAGTTGCTGGTTCCCCAGGAGTCCTCAACAACAAACAGAACCTCCAACAAAAAGAAGAGGAACTCAAAAGAACGACCGAAAATTTGCAAAAGAGTACCGATGCGGAGTCGAAGGCAAAGAACCAACTCGTAGTGACTGTTACCGAACTCCAGTCGCAGCTAACGGCGATCGACGATCGCTTTAACGCCATCTTAGAAGAACTGGAGAAAAAAGGTGGCGATGCCAAGCCCTACCGCCAGTACACTCAAGCAGTTATGAGTATCGACGTGGATACCAAAGATATCCAAGGTCTGGGCGTGCGGCTTCTGGCTTGGGGCAAAGCTGAAGAAGGTGGGCTGCGTTGGGCGGTCAATACAGGGAAGTTCGTCGGGATTGTGATTGTCTCCATCGTTGTCTCTCAAATCCTCGGCGCGATTCTCTACCGACTCATGAAGCTGTTCGGTGGCACATCGAGAATCATGCGCCAATTTATCGTCATGCTCGTTAAGCGCGGCGGAGTTGTTGTCGGGTTTCTAGTGGCTCTGACAGCGCTGGAAGTCAGCCTCGGTCCAGTTTTAGCCCTGGTTGGGGGTTTGAGTTTCATTTTGGCGTTCGCCCTGCAAAGCAACCTGGGTAACATAGCCAGCGGCTTGATGATTATGGCTTACAAGCCCTTCGATGTCGGTGACGAAATCAAACTCGGCGAACTTTGGGGATGGGTAGAGTCCATCACCTTAGCTAACACGAAAATCAAAGGCCTTGACGGTCAGATGTTTAACGTTCCCAACAACACGGTTTGGGGCGACACTATCGAAAACCTGAGTCACAGTGAAACTCGCAAATTTACACACTGCTTGCGGATTGGCTTTGAGGAAGAAGACTTGGGAAAGGTGGAGCAATTGCTCGTAGAAATTCTTAAATCGCATCCCAAAGTTTTAGCAGTTCCAGCCCCCAGCACCCAAGTGTGGAGCATTGAAGATTATTACATCAGTGTGAAGGCGGATGGGTGGGTGAAAAAAGAGGATTTTTGGACAGTCCATTCAGACGCGATCCGCATGATTCGGGAACGGTTCTACAAAGAGGGTATCCAACTTGCTGCTATCCCCAAAAGTATGGATGTAGGAGAACCAGATAATAGTAATGGCAACACTCCCGATTTCGTTTCGGAAACCTCTGTGCATCGGGGGGTAGGCTAGGTTTCGGAAAGCTCTAGAGATTGATGAATGCGATCGCTCCTGACGGACTCTTTGGTTCAACGATTTTTTTAACGTTTCAGCAAGGGACACTGAAAGGTAGAATGTTTTATGAAACATGAATTTTTCGCTCCTAGCTTTGATGCTATTGAAGCCAATTTGTATGTGGGTTTTTCTGAAGCGGAAGGGGGCGAACATTATTTCCTTCTGACACAACAAGAAGGGTCTGAAGAAGAGACTGTTCCTAACAGAAAAAATATCTATGCAGAGCTGGACGATGGAAATTGCGGAGAAGATGTAGGTGTCGATTGGGTTACTCTTAGTCGCAATCAATTTACTGTTCGTTTCGGTTCCGATACAATAACTATTCCAGAATATGATGAGGAGGTTGCAATTACTTTCTCCTTAGAAGACGCTGACTTTGAAAGGTTAAGGCACGTATTACAGAAGATAATGCGGGGTTATGAGGATAGATTGCATTTAATTGATTAGTCAATCAATGTACAAAAACGTAAATGGGAATGTCGAAAACCGCAATCCGCTTAGGGACCGGTTCGCCGAAATCTCGAACACGAATCAAACAATCTGATAAACCCGCCTCGCCCGATTTTACATCAAGATTTTATCCAATAAATTAAAGGTAGATTTGTATTTGCGATCGGGTGGGGGCGGGCGAGACGAGATTATTCACGTTCACCATAGATGGTTGGTGAACCCACCCCTACGGTTCATTGTTTGCCACCAATTTTATCTGATGATGACAGCACATTCTGTATGGGCTGGCGAGAAGAAATAAGGTTGATTCGATACAGTTCAATTTATCGCGTCCAAGCCAGCCATTTATTAAACAAATTCTTGACAAGGGGAGTCAAACGAGTACGATTGTAAGCATCCCCGGCTTTCCGAATCGCGTCAGCTTTCGTGGGATACGGGTGAATTGTGCTAGCAATCTTTCCCAAACCAATATTGTTAACCATTGCCAAAGTAATCTCGCCGATCATATCTCCAGCGTGTTGCGCTACAATAGTTGCACCTAATATTTTATCGCTGCCTTTCTTGACGTAAATTTTCACAAAGCCCTCGTCTTCACCGTCAATAATTGCCCGATCGACTTGACTGAAAGGAATTAAAAATGTATCGACATCAATTCCTTTTTCCTGAGCCTCGTGTTCGCCGATTCCGACGCGGGCCACCTCGGGGTCAGTATAAGTACACCAAGGTATCGTCAAAGCGCTGAGCTTTTTGCGCCCGAAAAATAGAGTGTTTTGAATCACCATCCTCGCGGCAAAATCAGCAGCGTGAGTAAATTTATGTTTCATGCAAATATCGCCGGCAGCATAAATGCGGGGATTAGTAGTTTGCAAATTGTCGTTGACAAATACGCCCGTTTGTGTATCGTATTCGACGCCGACCGCCTCCAAATTCAATCCTTCCACGTTGGGCGATCGCCCTGTACTCACAATAATTTCATCTACTGTTACCGATGCTTCCTTATCTTGGGATTTATAATAAATTACTTTGCCTGCATTTGTTTTCTCAACGCGCTCTATTTGGGATTCTAGTATTAGTTGAATTTGTTCGCGTACAAAAGCCTGCTGCACGATTTTAGCAGCATCCGCATCTTCTTTGTCTAAAATCTGAGCATTTTTGTGCAGCAATAAAACTTCCGAACCCAGCCGCCGAAAGGCTTGAGCCAATTCGCAGCCGATCGGCCCTGCGCCAATTACTGCCAAACGCTGAGGTCTTTCTGTCAGGTTAAAGACAGTTTCATTAGTCAGATATCCAGCTTCCTGCAAGCCGGGAATTTGCGGTTGCAGCGCCCTGGCACCTGTGGCAATTACTGCTTTTTTAAAGCGGAGAATTTGACCTGAAACTTCTATGGTAGAATTGCTAGTAAAACGACCGGAACCTAAGAAAACATCGACTCCTAATTTGTGCTGGTAGCGTTGAACAGAATCAACATCGCTGATTCCCGCCCTGATGCGGCGCAGCCGTTCCATCACAGCGGCAAAATCCACTTCTACACTGTCAGAAACATGAACGCCAAACTTACTGGCATTCCAGATATCGCCGACAGTGCGGGACGATCGAATTAAAGCTTTTGACGGCACGCAACCGACATTCAAACAGTCGCCACCCATTAAATGTTTTTCAATTAAAGCAACTTTCGCGCCCAAACCTGCGGCACCCGCAGCCACAATTAATCCGGCGGGCCCGGCTCCAATTACTACTAAATTATAACTGCTAGCGGGCTGCGGATTTACCCAATCTGGCGGATGCAAATAGGAGACTAATTTTTGGTTGTGTTCGTCCATCGGGGGGACTGTTACGCGATCGACTTTTGACTGCGACATTAAAAAAAATTCCTAATTAAATAGTTTCATCTAAAGCCTTGCGAGCCATACGGGAGAGCGAGAAAGTGACGGCGACAGCGGCCGTCAAACTGATGATATTAATCAACCACTTTGCTGCTTCTGCTTGCGGATTTTCCGGCAGATTTAGTGTAGATATCGCTGCAATATTTCCCACCAAAGAACCTGAGTAAACGTACATAACAGTTCCCGGTATCATGCCCGAAAAACCTAACACGTAATCTTTTAAAGAAACCTGAGTAATTCCCAGAGCGTAATTCAATAAATTGAAAGGAAATAAAGGACAGAGACGAGTCAAAAAAACTATTTTAAATCCTTGTTGAGAAACTGCGCGATCGAAAGCTTTAAACTTGGGATAAGTTTCCATATATTTTACCACGCGATCGCGCGACAAGTATCGCCCGATCAGAAAAGCAAACGTAGCACCTAAACTTGCCGCGACAAACACGTAAACCGAGCCCCACCACAGACCAAAAATCACCCCGCCTCCAAGAGTCAACACAGAACCAGGTATAAATAGTACAGTAGCTAGGTTGTAGGTGACAATAAAAGCTACTGGGCCCCAAGCACCTAAATGCTCGATCTGCATTAAGACATTTCTTAAAACTTCTTGAACATAAAAAGACCTAGTTGCTAGAATTAAGATACCAAATAAAGTTGCGAGGGAAAAAAGCAATAATATTCGTTTAAAACTTACCCTAGCAAAATCTTGAATTTGTTTGATTGGCATGACTCACCCGCAAATAGCTCTCAGCATTATACTACTCTTCAATCTAAAATCTCAAATCTAAACTTTCAAATCCGATAACTCACCACAAAATAAATCAGCCATGACAGCAAAAACCCAACTCCCAACCCCCGACTATTTCGACACCAAAAAAGTAGGTCAAGTCTGGCGAGTTCCCTACCAAGAACGCGCCGCTGAAGCTAAAAAATGGGCGAAAAAATACAGCATCCAGCCCGCCGCCAACGACAAAAATCGCATTTGTTTGCTGATAATCGACGCCCAAAATACCTTTTGCTTGCCCGAATTTGAACTATTTGTGGGCGGGCGTTCCGGTAGCGGTGCTGTCGATGACAACCTGCGGCTGTGCGAATTTATCTACAGCAATTTAAATGCAATTACAACCATTGCGCCGACAATGGACACCCACACCGCCATGCAAATTTTTCATCCAATCTTTTGGATAAATGAAGCAGGCGAACACCCCCTCCCAGCCGCCACATCAATTACTTTAGAAGACGTGCAGCAAGGCATCTGGAAAGTCAATCCCGCCGTCGCCCACAGCATCGCCAATGCTAACTATTTGGCACTGCAAAAACACGCACTCCACTACGTCCAGAAACTCAGCGACGAGGGCAAATATCCCCTGACAATTTGGCCCTATCACTCAATGCTGGGCGGCGTCGGACACGCCCTGGTTTCCGCCGTGGAAGAAGCAATATTTTTTCACAGCATCGCCCGCAACAGCCAAGCACTTTTTGAGATTAAAGGCGGCAATCCCTTAACTGAAAACTATTCGGTTTTGCGGCCGGAAGTATTAGACGGGCCGGATGGCAGTTCTATTGCTCAAAAAAATGCTTCTTTTATTGATAAGTTGCTAGGTTTTGATGCGGTAATTATTGCGGGACAAGCGAAAAGTCACTGCGTTGCTTGGACGATTGATGATTTGCTGACTGAAATTTTAGGGCGAGATCCGAATTTGGCAAACAAGGTTTATTTGCTGGAAGATTGCACTTCGCCTGTGGTTGTTCCGGGTGTTGTTGATTTTACGGAACAAGCAGATGCAGCTTTTCAGAGATTTGCTGCGGCGGGAATGAATGTGGTTAAATCTACTCAGTTAATTTTGGGCGATTAAAGAAGATCGTTTTCTGTGGGGGTTTGCAGTACCAAAAAATTATACATTATTAACTATAGGTGGTAAGTTTTGTTGCCTTGGCAGTTGGCTGCGATCGCATTTAACTCATTACTTATGATATCATATCCGGTAAATCACTTACGACAGAAGCGTAGTTAAGGAGTTTCCCGATGATTGAAAGCGAAATTAATAGTGTTGTTCTTTTTCGGGATTCGAGGGTGCAAGCAATTTCAAAACTCTCGGTGGCTATGGCCACGACTCTTCTGAGCACAGTTATAACTGCAACCCAAGCCTACGCAGTTCCCGTCACCTACGATTTCACCGTCACTGTTACCAAAGGTAGGTTAGCCGGCAATTCATTCAACGGTTCTTTCAGCTATGATGATGCGAAATTGAAGGGAACTGGAGTGGAAGAATTGGGAATTGCTGAGGGATTAACGACCTGCATAAATTACATGGGCCGCACTTATCGCGAAACCGATGATACAAGTTATCCTACCTTTCCCACACTCAGATTTGAGGATGGCAAAATCGCGAAACTAAACTTCTGGATTCAGCCGAATCAGCGAGTTAATTGGTGGAATTCAAATGGATGGGAAGTCAAGCTGTCTGAACCTAAAATGAGCGATTCAAGTGTTCCCAATTGTCAAAAACGGTGAGGCGTGGCTAAGCTGCGATCGACCGTAAAAATATAGGAGGAAAATCTAGGGAATCGTTTGTCATAGTCATGAAAAAACCAGTCAGATTATCTGCGCTGATTTCCAAGTCCTCTCGGACTTTCTGGCAAATAAACCGTTTTTTATGGGAGATCCACGCGCCACATTAGATGCAACTGCCTGCGGTTACATTGGTAATTTCATGCAACCACGCTAGGAAGGTGCGATCGTCGATCGTCTGCTGGGGCGATCGCTATAAACGAATGGCTCAACTATTGTTTGATAAAAACCTCAGAGGTACTCTTCCCTCTGTGTCAAGAACGCCTCTACAGTTGATGATTTTCCATAACTATTTCCCATCCAATCTGGGGACTCCTTCCAAAAAATTGCCGCTCAACATTAACTCAGTCATCCGGTCTAAATTGCCGCTCACTTTTAATTTTTTATCAGTTTGAAAGCGCTCGATATCTGCTTTTAAATCGCCGCTATTATAGCCTAATTTACTCAAATAGTCAATAGCTTGTTTGTCACTTAACAAGATATCGGCAGAACGAAAAATAGGCACGTATTCCTCTCGCCAAATCTGAGCAAAAGTTGCTCTATCTAAATAGAAAATCCTGCCGCGCGCCGGATCTCCAATGGCAGCTACACTGTCATTCATTCCCAGCAAAGCCACCGCGTGCGGTAGCTTCCGAGGGCCGTCAAACAGCCAAACTGCTAGCACTCCGGGGCGATTAATTTGCTGAATTTGCTCCCAAGTCGGCGTTAGTTCGATCGCATTAACACCCAAAGCTCTTGCTGCCACAATTATCTGTGGCATCGAAGTTCCCAAGCGACTGGTGCCGGCCTCCCTAGCTACACTCGATTCCGTCGCATCTATTCCCCAACGCCTTAATACTGTTGCTAGCGCCGCCGGCGCGCAACTGCTGTTAGATGTTTGCCGAAACACACCGTTTGGCCGCAAATTATCTATTAAATCAGCGTAAATTGGCGCCATAAAATACGCTTCAGCGCTGGTAAATCCTCCCAATCCCAACAAGCAAATTAAAATTACTGCTATTACTTGCGATCGCGCCGTCTGCCAGCTTACAGTAAAGCCAATACCGCAGATTCCCATCAGCATCACTCGTAGCAAAGTCCAAGTAACTCGCATCCCGTGAAAGCGCCACTCGATCGGCAAAACAGGCATCTGAGGCATATTTAGAGCCAGTAGCAGCAAAGCAATATAAAAACCCAAAAACAGCAGGGCGATCGAATTTCTGCCCTTAAACAAATCGTTAGCCGTCACTCCAGATCGAACTAATACCCGTCCGAACCGCATTCCCCAGACAAACAGCACCGAACCCAGCACCAGCGTCACTACTATTTCCATGAACTCAAAATTTTGTTGCTTAACTAGGTTGTAACATTTATGCGATCGACTTGAACCCCAATCAATAGTAGTAGAGAGGAACAGTGGGAGAGAGGAAGAGTGGGGGAGAGAATTTGACGATGTTTGGGTTTGGTTCCTGAATTTCCTGCTACAATCGAATAAACAGGATTTATCCAAAATCGAAGCAGGCGAAACAACCATCAATCCTAAAGACTTTGACCTGCATAGCTTCCTCGATATTAAGTTTTTTCAGATTTTTCTTTATGAGTCTGAGTCAATGGTTGAGAATCAGATAGTTCAGCTACCTAAGCCAACAGGATCTCTTGCCATGTTTGCCAACTTAAAGCTGAGAAACCGCAGGCTACTCGGATATGCAGTTCCCCTTGCTTTGAAGGTGATTAATTTGTTTGTTTTTTAAATATAGGAAAAATTTAAGATGATTAACTTCAAAGCCCCAAAATTAAGAGAGCGTATCCTGTGGGGATATTCCATACCGATTTTGCTTTCAGTTGGAGCAGCTACTTTGGTTTTTTTTAATGCTAAAGAAGTAGAAGAAAAAGGAAAAATGCTAAATAATTCTCATGCTGTTGTTATAGATTTGAAAGAGCAACAGCTAGGATTTGCAGGTATGCAAAAATCTGCTCGCGGGTATTTTTTGGCAAAAGATAGTTCTTTCTTAACTGAATACAATGAAGCGGTAAACAGCTTTGACTACTTCTATCAGGATTTACTCAAGCGGGTTCAAAATCCACAGCAGCGCCAGCGGCTAGATGAAATGAATGTCTTACAAGATCAGATAGACAAAGGCTATAAACAAGCCTTTTCTTTGGTTGATCGAGGTAAGCAAGACGATGGACTTAATTTATGGAAAAGCCAAGTTGTACCAAAGCTTCGTCAGGTTGATGCTATAGCTAAGGAGTTTCAAAGCACCGAGGAAAGTATTTTAACCGATCAAGAAAAAAAACAGATTCAAGCTTTGCAGTTCCTGAGTACAGTGGTGATTTTAAGCACTGCTTTAGCTGCACTTACGGCAATTGCGATCGCTCTGTGGATTGCTTCAGGCATTGCAGAGAAAATGAATCAGTCAGTCAATATGATTGTTAGTTCTTCCACAGAGATTGCTGCCACAGTTGAACAGCAGGAACGCACAGCCACGCAGCAATCTAGCTCTGTAAATCAAACTACCATCACAATGGATGAGTTGGGCGCTGCTTCCCAACAATCAGCTCAGCAAGCCCAAGCTGGTGCTGAATCTGCACGGCAAGCTTTAAAGATCACTGAAAGGGGAGCAGTAGCAGTGGAGCAAACCCTGGAATCGATGGCAATATTGAAAGAAAATGTCGGGGCGATAGCGTCACAAATTCTGCAATTGAGCGAACAAACCAATCTGATTGGCAATATCTCTAGTGCTGTCACAGATTTAGCCAATCAAACGAATATGCTGGCACTGAATGCCTCAGTAGAAGCGGTGCGGGCGGGCGAAAACGCCAAAGGTTTTACTGTCATAGCCACAGAAATTCGGAAACTAGCAGATCAAAGTAAGAAATCTGCCGAGAAGATTAACAACCTGGTCGCTGATATCAAGAATGCGATCGATTCCACCGTAACGGTGACAATGGAAGGAACTAAAACAGTAGAAGAAGGAACCAAAATTAGTCAAGAAACGGCAGCAGCTTTCTCGGAAGTGGCAAAGGCTGTTAACAATGTGGTATTGAACAATCAACAAATTTCTCTAACTGCCCAACAACAGGCAGTTGCCATTCAACAAGTAGTCGATGCTATGAACAGCCTCAATCTATCGGCAAAAGAAACCGCTAGTGGTATTACTCAAACCAAATTAGGCACTCAACAATTGAACGATGCAGCCCAAAATCTAAATTCAATTGTCTAAATGGCGCTCAGTTTTTGGGGCTAGCAGACTAACAATTGATAGCATTGAGTCATCAATTGCGATCGCAGCCGTAAGCGTGTCAAACCTGCGGCATCCAAGTCAAAAGGAGCGCAGGCCCATCGCTACAGCTTGGGCGATCGAATTTCTGCCCTTAAAGAAATCCTCTTGTGTAACGGACGATCGAACTAACACCCGCCCGAACCGCATTTCCTAGACTAACAGCACCGATCCCAGCACCAGCGCCACTACTATTTCCATAAGTTGAGAGTATGGTCGCTTAACTAGGTTTTAACACGCTCTGCGATCGTCCGTGGGGCAGCGGAGGAGGAGGAGAGTGGGGGAATGGCAGCATTTTTCTTTGGCCTCCTGCCTTCTTCCCTCTTTCTTCAACCACACCTAAAATTTGCAAAATGTCAAGGGATTTGATCGACTTTTCCCCACCTTAGCCTCCAAGTCCCAAACAAGATTTAGCGCCGGAAAAAATACCCCAAATTTCTTGCCACAAACGGCCACATCCGTTGTAATATAGATGTAAGTCACAGCCCGTTAAAGTAATCAACCAAAAATTAAGCCGCTCAATATATTCACGCTCCAACGAGCGCTGAGTTGTATTGAGCGTGCCTATTAAGGAGCGATCAAAGCTCGTCAGACACCCCAAATATTCAGGAAGAATCATGCCATCAAGATCCGCCAACGATGTAGACGTAGCAGAGCAATATTGGCACTACCTAGAAATATCCAAGGTTGCAACTATCTTAGAAACCAACCTGGAAAACGGTTTAGAACCGGCAGAAGCCAACCATCGCCAACAGAAATTCGGGCCCAACGAACTAACGGTTAAAGCAGGGAAACCAGCCTGGTTAAAATTTATCCTGCAATTTAACCAACCCCTGCTGATCATCTTGCTGAGTGCAGGTTTAATCAAAGCAGTGATCGGAGAATGGCTAAACGCTAGCGTAATTTGGGGCGTAACAACCACCAACGCTACTATTAGTTTCATCCAAGAAGCTGGAGCCGAGAAAAAAATTGAAGCCCTAGCCCAAGCTGTCACCACCGAAGCCACAGTTATTCGGGGTGGCAAAAAATTAAGAATTCCCTCCAAAGAACTCGTAGTCGGCGACTTAGTAATCCTGACTTCCGGCGACAAAGTACCGGCAGACTTGCGCTTAGTGAAAGTGCGCGACTTGCAAATCGACGAATCGGGACTCACCGGGGAATCTGTTGCTGTCGAAAAAGAATTAGGACAGTCTGGAGACATAGTTCTGCCAAAAGAAACGCCACTAGCAGAACGGGATAACATGGCCTATGCCGGCAGTTTTGTCACTTTTGGCCAAGCTAGCGGCATCGTAATTGCGATCGCCAATAAAACCGAAACCGGCAAAATCTCCCAACTATTAGATCGGCACATCGACCTCACCACCCCCTTAACCCGCAAATTCAACCAATTCAGTCAAAACTGGCTGCTATTCGTGTTGGGAATGGCAACTTTGACCTTCGCCGTCAGATTGGGGCGGCCAGTCCCTGCGGGAGTTTCAGCCTTTAAAGAAGCAGTCGAACCCGCTGTCGCCCTGATTGTCGGCGCAATTCCCGAAGGCTTACCCGCCGTCATTACCGTCACCCTAGCCGTAGGCGTTTCCCGGATGGCAAATCGCCACGCGATCGTCCGCAAATTGCCCGCAGTGGAAACCCTCGGCGGCGCTACAGTCATCTGTTCCGACAAAACCGGAACCTTGACGGAAAACCAAATGACGGTGCAAGAAATCTATTCTGGCGGCCAATCCTACTCGGTTACGGGTACGGGATACAGCCCCGAAGGTGAAATTCAACTCAACCAACTGCCAATTACTGTCAGCCAAACTCCAACTTTGCAAGAATGTTTGCAAGCTGGACTCCTTTGCAACGACTCTCACCTGGAATTCAAAGACGATAATTGGATTGTCGTCGGAGATCCGACAGAAGGAGCGTTAATTGCAGCAGGCAAAAAAGCTGATTTGAGTCAGCAAACTTTGTCCAAGTCAATGCAGCGGCTGGATTCAATTCCCTTTGAATCTCAGTTTCAATACATGGCGACGCTGCACCGAACTCCCAGTGGCAAAATTTTGTACGTCAAAGGTTCAGTAGAATCAATTCTCGGCCGCTGCGGTTCCAGTCTCGACACTCAAGGAAATCCCGTAGAAGTCGATCGCGAACAAATCCACCACCAAGTGGATGAAATGGCAAAGCAAGGCTTGCGCGTCTTGGCTTTAGCGAAAAAGCCAGTACCCCAAAGCCAAAATTCCGTCGATCACTCGGATTTGGAGTCAGGCCTGGTTTTCTTGGGACTGCAAGGCATGATTGACCCGCCGCGGGCAGAAGCGATCGCAGCCGTCCAAGCTTGTCAAACCGCCGGCATCCAAGTCAAAATGATTACCGGCGACCACATCGCTACAGCCAAGGCGATCGCCCGCCGCATGGGATTCCGCAAAACTAAACACCACAGAGAACTTGTAGCCTACACCGGCGCTCAACTCGCCGAAATGAGCAAGCAGGAACTCGGCGAAGCCGTAGAAGCCGGCTCAGTTTTTGCCCGCGTCGCCCCAGAACAAAAACTCCGCCTCGTAGAAGCTTTGCAGCAAAAAGGCGAAATAGTGGCGATGACGGGAGACGGCGTTAACGACGCGCCCGCCCTCAAACAAGCGGATATCGGCATTGCGATGGGCAGCGGTACTGAGGTTTCTAAGGAAGCCGCAGATATGATTCTTACCGATGATAACTTTGCGTCGATCGAATCTGCTGTCGAAGAAGGGCGATCGGTTTACAAAAATCTGCTCAAAGCAATCAGCTTCATTCTCCCAGTCAACGGCGGAGAATCGATGACAATTTTGCTCAGCACGCTCCTCGGTCGAGAATTGCCGATTTTGTCGCTACAAATTCTCTGGCTGAATATGCTCAACTCGATCACCATGACTGTGCCTCTGGCTTTCGAGCCCAAGTCAGCGGGAGTCATGAAACAGCAGCCCCGACCGGTAAATGAACCTTTCCTCACCGGAAATCGGATCAAGCGGATCATCGCTATTTCTCTTTACAACTGGACTCTGATTTTCGGAATGTTTGAATGGGTACGCCAAGCTCCTTGGGGAACCTTAGAACTGGCCCGCACGATGGCGATTCAAGCTTTAGTAATGGGGAGAATTTTTTACCTGTTGAGTCTCAGCCAGTTATTGCCTTCTTTGATTGCTAAATTTAGCGGTTCTAAGGAAGAAGTTAGCGGCGCTCCCGCCCTCGGTGTGGGAATTGTCCTGGCGATAATTTTGCAGATCATCTTTGCTAACTCTCCGTTTGTCAATCGCATATTTGAGACTGCTCCGATGAATCTGGATCAGTGGCTGATTTGCTTCGGTGTCGCTCTCCCGATGATCGGTGTTGCTCTCTCCGTCAACCGCTTTGACCCGCCCAACTAATCGAATTTGTAGGTACTGCGATCGATTAGTAATTTCGGGTGTTTAGAAACCGGGTTTCTTGAAGAAACCCGGTTTCTGTATTTTACAGAAATCGAACCTGAAAGCTCACGTCATATCATATCCGGTAAATTACTTACAATTAAGCGCCAATTTTAGTCCACCAACGAAAACCCGTTAACCGTGTGAAAACAGCAAAATCGTAAAACAATAATTATTTCTGTATAATTAAATACAATTAACCGCCCAAAAAAGTAAATATATATTAACAAAGTAAATGTGTGGTGGTGGCGATATTTGCCGCTTATTGACAAGAGATTTTAATGACCCCCGATCGCCATTCGCTACAACTTTCACCCAGCAGATCTTGGTTTGAAGAGTTTTAATAAGCAAACCCGATCGCTCTTCCCAACGCATCCTTATCGATACAGAGCTGTTTCATTCTCAGGAAAACCAGCGTTTTGACTCTTGTCGTGCCTCCGTGCCGACCCTCCCTATCCACGATTTATTAAGCATTTGGTGGGATTGGGGCAGCCACGGGGGGCAGCCCTACAAGAGAATGAAACAGCCCTGCTTATCGATAGCGCGCTCCCAAAAGATTTACTTATCAATCAAATTTAATAATTGTTTTATAATTTCCGCAAGAGTACGGTAGAGTTAATAACCAAGTCAAGAAAACGTGCGGCTCGCAAAAAGTGAGTTCACACAACTGGGCCGATCGAAATATCGATATTAATCAAACAAGTCAAATCAGCAGGGATAGTTTAAAGACTTATACTAGCGATAAATCTTTGGCTCCCTCCTGCCAACCTGCGCTCAAAACAGTTCGCTCAACCCAATTAGCGAACAGAAGAAAAGCGCCTTGATAACCTTCAGTGAATGTTGTTACAGAAGATTATGAATTGCAGCGAGGCTAGGCTATGACAAGATTTTCAGATGAATTTTCTGCGCTTTCTCGGCGTAAATTTATCGTTACAGCAGGTGCATCTGCCCTGGGTTCAATACTGCTCAAAGGTTGTTTGGGAAATCCCCCAGAACCCGGTGCAACTGCCGGTGCTGACGGAGCGATACCCGCAGCTACCTCAGTAGTGGCTGTTGCCAACGAGAAAAGAGTCGAAGGAATTGAAAGCACTAAAATCACATTGGGATATATCCCGATCGTCGAAGCAGCACCTTTAATCATTGCCCAAGAAAAAGGCTTTTTTGCCAAATACGGCATGACCGAAGTCACGATTGCCAAGCAAGCCAACTGGGGTTCGGCAAGAGATAACGTAGAAATCGGATCTGCAGGCGGCGGCATTGACGGCGGCCAGTGGCAAATGCCCATGCCTTATCAAATTAGTAAAGGCCTGATTACCAAAAACAGCGTCCAAATCCCGATGTATGTTCTAGCCCAGTTGAACACTCAAGGGAATGGAATTGCGATCGCAGCCAAACACCGAGGCAAAGGCATCGGGCTCAAACTAGACCAAGCGGCCCAAGACTACATGAAAGGCCTCAAAAAAGCAGGCACGCCCTTCAAAGCAGCCTACACCTTCCCCAAAGCCAACCAAGACTTTTGGATTCGCTACTGGCTAGCAGCTAACGGCATCGATCCCGACACAGAAGCCGAGTTGCTAACAGTACCGTCAGCGCAAACCGTAGCCAACATGAAAACCGGCAGCATGGACGGTTTCAGTACCGGCGACCCCTGGCCCCTGCGAATCGTCACAGAGGACATCGGCTTCATGTCCGCCCTGACTGGCCAAATCTGGAAAGATCACCCCGAGGAATATCTCGCTATTCGTGGCGACTGGGTAGACAAACACCCCAAGGCCACAGAAGCCCTGCTAGCAGGACTGATCGAAGCGCAGCAGTGGTGCGACAAACCAGCAAATCGCCCAGAATTAGTAGCCATTACTTCTGGCAGAAACTACTTTGACGTAGCTCCGGCAGTTTTGACACCTCCCTACCAGGGCAAGTACCTCATGGGTGACGACCAACCAGAGATCGACGATTTCAAGATGAGTCCGCTGTACTGGAAAGACGACCTCGGCAACGTTTCTTATCCCTACAAGAGTCACGATTTGTGGTTTTTAACCGAAAGCGTTCGCTGGGGTTTCCTGCCAGCAAAAACCGTGGCAGATTCTAAGGCAATTATCGATAAAGTCAACCGCGAAGATTTGTGGAAAGCCGCAGCAAAATTAGCCGGAGTTGCTGATGCTGACATTCCGAAAAGTACGTCTCGCGGCGTTGAGAAGTTCTTTGACGGTACAGAATTTAATCCGGCTCAGCCAGAAGCTTACCTCAAGAGTTTAGCAATTAAAAAAGTGTGATGATGTCTTAGATTCGCATAATTTAGTCTCGAATTGTAGGGTGGATACTGCCCCGCATTGGTGTCAAATTAACGCTTTTTCTCTCAGTCCGCTACGGACTAAAGGTTTAACGTGTTTGTTAACACCAATGCACGCCCTACCATTAATTTATTCTCGAAAAAAACAGCAGAAACATAGGAGATTATCAAGATGGCTGTCAGCACAAATCGGAGAGGCGGAGTCGCTGTCCAAGGAGCATTTGGCGAGTTTTGGAAGAAGCATTCCCCAAATATCTTGCCGCCAATTTTAGGAGTTTTGGGGTTTCTGTTGGTTTGGCAATTCTTGTCAAGTACGGGACTGATCAAACTGCCGGGGCCGCTCAGCGTTTGGACTGACGAACGGACGCGGATTTTGTTGCTGTATCCTTTCATGAATTCCAAAACCTACGGGATCGGCTTGTTTTGGCAAACTTTGGCTAGTTTGGAACGGGTGGCAAAAGGCTATACTCTAGCTGCTGCTGTGGGAATTGCTGGGGGTGTTTTGGTAGGTACGAATCCCTTCTTGAACAAGGCTTTAGATCCGATTTTCCAGTTTTTGCGGATGGTGGCGCCTTTGGCTTGGGTGCCGATCGCCCTGGCTGCACTGCAACAAAACGAACCTGCTGCTTTGTTCGTGATTTTTATCACTTCAGTTTGGCCGATTTTAATCAACACGGCTGAAGGTGTTCGCCAAATTCCCGACGACTATAACAACGTGGCGAAAGTGCTGCAACTTTCTCGTCAGGAATATTACATGAATATTTTGTTTCCGTCAGCGCTTCCTTATATCTTCACAGGATTGAGAATTGCGATCGGTTTGGCTTGGCTGGCGATTATTGCTGCGGAAATTGTGATGTCGGGGATTACGGGTATCGGCTTCTTTATTTGGAATGCTTACCAGCAAAACTACATCAGCGAAATTCTGTTAGCGGTGTTCTACATTGGGGCTGTTGGTTTGTTGCTCGATCGCATGATGGCTTGGTTGCAGCAAAAGATTGCTCCCCCTCAAGGAAAGTAGCTAATTCGATGGGTTAATGGTTGACGGTTGACTGTTGACGGTTGACTGTTGACTGTTACAGGAATTACGAACTCCGAGGCTCAGAAACCAGTTTTTTAAACTATTCTTGAAGGATTTAATAAAGTATTTTGGTTAGTTTAAAGACCAGTTTTATGCCTCCAGGAATGTATTAACTATGAGCTGTTATATATCAACAGCGAACAGCGAACAGTCAACAGTCAACAGTCAACAATCAATATCTAGCAAAACAACAAATCTACAAAAAAGGCAAGAAAATCATGTCTGTTTTGATTGCAGTAGAACAAGTCGAAAAAGTTTTTAATTTGTCAGACGGTGGCACATACATAGCCCTCAAAGGTATCGATCTGGAAATTAAAAAAGGCGAATTTATCTCATTAATTGGACACTCCGGCTGCGGCAAATCTACGCTGCTCAATATGGTGGCAGGTTTGGATTTGCCGACATCCGGATTGGTGACAATTGAAGGGCAAAGAATCACCCAGCCAGGCCCCGATCGCATGGTAGTATTCCAAAACTATTCCCTGCTACCTTGGCGGACGGTCAGAGAAAACATTACCCTAGCTGTAGACTCGGTAATGAGCGGCTTACCCAAAGCCGATCGCCTCGAAATCATTCAAAAACACATCGATATGGTGGGCTTGACGGCCCACGCCGAGAAGCAACCTGCACTGCTTTCGGGCGGACAAAAACAGCGCGTGGCGATCGCCCGTGCTCTGGCCCTGCGCCCCAAACTGTTACTCTTAGACGAACCCTTCGGCGCTTTAGATGCTTTGACTCGCGGCAACTTGCAAGAAAAGTTGATGGAAATTTGCCAAGAGTACGAAATCAGCGCCCTGATGGTAACGCACGATGTGGATGAGGCCGTGTTGCTGAGCGATCGCATTGTCATGCTTACCAACGGCCCAGAATCGAAGATTGGCGGGATTCTCGAAGTAGATATCCCCCGCCCCCGCAAACGGATGGAAGTAGTCTCACACCCCAGCTACTACGCTCTACGTAGCGAAATGATTTACTTCCTCAACCAGCAGAAGCGCGTCAAAAAACTGCGGGCGCGGAAAGTCCCCGCGATCGCCCGTCACGGCCTAGAAAAAGTCAACCTCGAACTCGGCTTCGTCCCCCTCGCAGCCTGCGCTCCCCTCGCTGTCGCTAAAGAAAAAGGCTTTTTTGCCAAGCACGGCCTCGATGAAGTCCACCTCGTGCGGGAAACAAGCTGGCGCGGCATCGTAGACGGCATCGCCGCAGGTTACTTAGACGCAGCTCAAATGCCCTCTGGAATGGCGCTGTGGTTGAGCTTGGGCGGCCACCAAGAGAAGCCGATTCCGACGGTTACAGCCCTCACCATGAGCCGCAATGGCAACGGAATTACCCTCGCGAGGCGCTTTTACGACCAAGGGATTTACACTCTGGCAGACTTTAAAAAAATGCTCCAGAGAACGCCCGCGCAAACGCACCGTATGGCGATCGTGCACCCTTCTTCGATGCACAACCTGTTGCTGCGTTACTGGCTGGCTTCCGGCGGCATTGACCCGGACCGCGATGTGTTGCTGAAAAATATCCCACCGGCTCAGATGATCGTTGACTTGCAGGGCGGCACTATTGACGGTTTCTGCGTCGGCGAACCTTGGAACTTGCGGGCCTCGATGGAAGGAGTCGGCTTTACGGTGGCGACAGATTTGGAACTGTGGCCCGGACACCCCGCGAAAATTCTCGGAGTTCGGGAAGACTGGGCAAATGCTTATCCCAACACTCACATTGCTCTTGTCAAAGCTTTGCTGGAAGCTTGCCAGTATTGCGCCGATCCAAATCACGCCGCCGAGGTTTCGGAAATTGTCGCGGGAAGGGAGTACGTTGCCACCGACAAGAGTTACATCCAACTAGGCGACCCGAACTCTTTTGCTTGCAACCTCGATACTCCGATGCGGGAATACGCCCACCACTTGTTTTCTGGAGAGGGGGTGAATCGCCCAAGCCGCACCGAACAACTCTGGCACATGGTGCAGATGGCGCGCTGGGGCGATACTGTGTTCCCGCGCAACTGGGTGGAAATTCTGGAACGGGTGGTGCGAGTCGGTGCGTTCAGCACGGCGGCGCGAGAGCTGGGGATGGCTGATATTAATTACACTCGCGGTTCTCTCAGCTTGTTTGACGGCTCGGTGTTTAATGCTGACGATCCGATCGGCTATCTCAACAATCTGGCGATTAAACGCGATTTCACGATGGCGGAAGTTGTACTCGATTCCGGCCGCAGAGCTGCTTAGAGCAGTTTTTAGTTGGATAAAAACAGGGGAATTGCTAATTGTTAATTGTTGGTTTTTAGCTGTTAATTGCTAGTGAGCAATTCCCTTTTCATGACCTCCGTTACATCCGTTAAATCCCGTACATTGCTAGTTGCCGAACTTCCTTCCTTCTTTCTTTGCGAAACCACTCAAAATTTCCTAAACCCATGCTCAACACCACTAAAAACCAGACGAACACCAAAACTGAAATCCAGCGGGGAAAAGGCCGCCGCCAACCTTTTTTGGTGATGGACAATGTTTACAAAGAATATCCAAACGGTTACAGGGCTTTAGAAAACGTCAATCTGAATGTAGCGGAGGGAGAGTTTATTGCTCTGATCGGACACTCGGGCTGCGGCAAATCAACACTGTTAAATATGGTGTCGGGTTTTAGCCATCCCAGCCAGGGTACCGTGTCGATTAACGGGCAGCCGATTACGAAGCCGGGCCCCGATCGCATGGTGGTGTTTCAGGGTTACGCTTTGCTGCCTTGGCGGACGGTGTTTGAAAATGTTTATCTGGCGGTTAATGCTGTATTTCCGAATAAGTCGAAGGTCGAAAAAAATGCGATCGTCAAAGAGCATTTGGCGATGGTGGGATTGACTGAAGCTGCTGAGAAAAGACCGCCGCAAATTTCGGGGGGGATGAAGCAGCGGGTTTCGATCGCCCGCGCCTTGGCAATTCGCCCGAAAGTGCTGATTTTAGACGAACCTTTTGGTGCTCTGGACGCAATTACTAAGGAGGAATTGCAAGAAGAGTTGCTGAAAATCTGGAACGATCACCGCTGTACGGTGTTGATGATTACTCACGATATTGACGAAGCGCTGTTTTTGGCCGATCGACTGGTGATGATGACTAACGGCCCGTCGGCGACAATTGGCGAGGTTCTGGAGATTCCTTTTCCGCGTCCGCGCGATCGGGTTCAAATGATGGAAGATCCGGAATACTACAATTTGCGGAACTACGCCCTAGATTTCCTGTTCCGTCGCTTTGCACACGATCACGATGCCTAATTGGTTGAGAAATCAAAGTTAAACAGGAGAATATGAGACTTATCGAACAATTTTAATTCTGGTGGGGAGTAGGCGTTGGGCATCCTGCCGGCCCAAGACGCGCTTTTTTGCAGGAGTCTATTGAAAAGTTGAAGCCCCAGTGTTCCCCGATGTCAGGGGAACAGCGCTGCAGGCGCAATTTTCCCGATCCGGTTGGGTAAACTGAAGCTTAATGGTGGGCGATAAGTTTTTTCGGACGTTCGGATCTTTTTCTGAGCTTTTACGTCTACCAGCGAAGAGACCCGATTGCCTAGCTGTCGGTAAGCTGGCATGAACAGAGCCCACCTTCGATCCGAGGGTGGGCTTCTTCTTCATGTTATTAACCGTTTTTGGGCGATCGAGGGTTTGTGCATTCCACCCTTTGAACTGGCACAATGCGGGGACGTTATTACTGTTTGATGAATTAAGGTTTTTGTCAAAATAGCGGTTTTCAGTTGAGTGAAGTACAGATACTCGGGTAGGGAAACGACCGATCCTAAGTCCGGCGCGGGGCTGTGTGACTTTTAACAATTGGTATAAGACTGATGATTGTAGCAACACTTTTTTAAATTTGTATTACTCAGGTTTGCACGGAAAAATCCTCTGGGTCAATATCCCAATTTACCCAGCGAATTGCTTCTTTAGCCGATCGCACATCAGGCGGCACTCGCAAAGCGTGAATGTGTCCGGTGCTCGGACAGGTCATTTTCAACAAGTAAATCGGTTCGACATCGGCGTTATCGATTTTTAATAGCGTGTATTCTTGCCAAGTATCTAATTCTACTGCTTGGAGTTCGCAGCAAAGGCGATCGTAACCAATTCTCTCAATTAACAATCGGCGCAGTTCAACATTTTTTTCCGATAGAATCCAGCTTGCTTGCCACTGGTTAGGATGCAATTGTCCGTATTTTTCCGGCAAGGTTACGCCGTGATATGAGTAGATTTTGTAACCGTCGGGAAATTCGATCGCACTTTCTCCTTCTGCGTGTAGGTTATATTCGCTGTCGAGGGAGAGTTTGATTGGGCGATCGCACACATAGCAGATTTTCTCAAACATAAAAATCCACCCGCATTCTGTTAAAAGCTGCTTCAAACATTCCCAGGCTTTCTGTGCATCAGGATTGAGAACAATTCTAAGTACAGAGACACAGAAGTCAGCCACACAGATTTTGCCCAACAGGTATTTCCTAGTAAAGGGAGGCCACGAGTCGTTTCTATAGTCATAAAAATGTACTCCCACTTCTTGTTCTAGCTGTGACTCCCATCTCATTAATTTAGAAAAATTGGGTCTTTCTCTTATTAAGTTAAATGGCCGGCAGCCCGACTCTAGCTGTTGGTAAGACTGCCTAAAATCTGCGGTTTCTCTTACAAATTTCGATTTGGTTAATTCTGTTATGGCTGCTTGGGGACTCTTGCAAAAAATAATAAATTTCGGACTGGTCTTACCCAGAGCTGCGTAGGCAAATTCGATCGCTGCTGCGGCACGGGTGCGATCGACTGGCTCTGTAGAATTGACGATAAGTTCGCTCGATAGATTTAAATCGGTAATTTGATTGTTTTCGAGATTCAGGTAGGTCAGGTTGGTGAGTGCCGACAGCCCAGTGATGTCGGTAATTTGATTGGCGGAAAGATTCAGGTGTGTCAGGTTAGTGAGTGCCGACAGCCCAGTGATGTCGGTAATTTGATTGGCGGAAAGATTCAGATATGTCAGGTTAGTGAGTGCCGACAGCCCAGTGATGTCGGTAATTTGATTGGAGGAAAGATTCAGATATGTCAGGTTAGTGAGTGCCGAAAGCGGAGTAAAATCGGTAATTTCATTCCAGTCAAGATTCAGTTCAGTGAGGTTTGAAAGTATCCGATCGGCTTCATTGCAGTCAGAAGTGCCAGCCTTGTTTAACAGCACTTCAACTGTATATATTGCCTCTTCTGAAAGACTATCTTTGTGTTTGCACCATTCAGCAAAGCTACTGAGATTAATTGGTTGGTTTATTTGTGGTTCTGACATGATAAATTCTGACTTTAGTTGGTAAAATTTCAGGCCGCCAGGGGTTTAAACCCCTGGCGGCCTGTGTGGCAATGACAAATCTTCAAGTTTGCACGCTAAATTTCTCTGGGTTGATATCCCAATTTACCCAGCGAATTGCTTCTTTAGCCGATCGCACTTCGGGCGGCACTCGCAAAGCCTGAACAAATCCCGTATTCGGACAAGTCATTTTTAACAAAATTGTTTCCGCAGCTTGCGATCGATCTATCGGGCCAGTGGAAAGCGCGATCGCTCTCCACTTTTCGCGGTAAACTGGAATCAAAGCTGCTTGTTCTGGCGTGAGTTTTTTAACCTTAGTCTGCGACATACCGCCAACCTTGCGGCTCATATTCCCGCTGAATTCGCACCATCCAATTACCTTCTGGAATTGCGATCGCATGGTGTTCTTCGTGGCTCAATAAAGCTGTCGGTGAAAGCACCCGCAAGTACAAAGTGCCGTCTTTTTCGTAAAGTTCAGCTTGTCCCTCAATAATCTGGTGAGAATGTCCGGTGACTTCACCTTCGGCGAGAGTTAGGTGAGGTTTTTTTTCTCCTTGGATTTTCGGTACGGGGGTGAGAATTACGTCGCCTTGTCGGATGGGTTGCATAGGTTTTTTCTAAATTTTGTTGGTTGGTGTCGGTCGATCGAGCTTTTCTACCGCAACTCTATACTACATTCGTAATACACGGGTGTCAAGAGCCACAAACCAAGTTTCATAACTCTTTGCTGCACTGACAGACGTTATCTTGGAGTGTGAAAGTGCGATCGCAAACAGGAATGCTATAAATACACCCGAGTTTCGAGTCGCCTGGGTGAGGGCGGCTTGATAGATATTGTCGATGTGAATGAAAGATTGTTGGTGAAAGCCGCCCCTACAAATATTGTCGTTAATTTATCGAAGCAGTTATTACTTGACCTATTTGGCATTGCAACCTATTCACCTCATCTGTGTTGGCGAGAGAAGCTACAACTTGTTTGTATTGGTTGGGTCGGCGGAAGAGATTGAGGTTAAAATTCCTCCCAATGGGGAGTTATTTTAAATGATTCAAGTAGATTATACTGCAAAGTTCGATACAGCATTGAAGCATTATTTCCTTAAAAATAGCCGGAACAAAGCTGCACGACTAGCCTAATTAGATAGGCGGAAAAAGCGTTCACATTCAATCATAACAAAAGTGGAAATTTCTGATTTTTCTCCTAAAATTGAAGCCGCTATGCGCCAGCAAATGAAAGAATATAAAGGTGAGTATTTTATCCTAACAATATATTTATAAATGGGGGAGCGATCGCCCAAGCCACTTTTCCTCTAAACCGCAGAAATCCCGCGCCGAAACTCCTTAACTGCTTCAACCTTAGAAGCCATCAGCAAACAGCGAGACAGCAGGTTGATGTCTAAACCGGGCAGAACTTCGCTTTGCTCAATTTTTTCATAACCGTGCGATCGCAAATGATACAGGCCAAATACTCCATCCTCCCAAAACCAAACTTCCGGCACTCCCAAGGCTTGGTAGCGATTCAATTTGCTCTCGTTGCCGCTAGTAAATACAACTTCGATCGAGAGGTCTGCAATGCCTCCCGATGGTGTGCCAATTAAGTAAGATTGGTCTGCTTGTGCGGATGCTTTTCCTTCCTTTTCCTGGGTAAAGCTTCCTGTGGGAGTAAAATCGATTTCTTTTTCTACAAAATACGTACCCAGCAACAGGGCGATGACACTGCTGAAGACTTCATGTTCTGGCGAAACTGCCAAGATTTCTACCTGATTTTTGAAATAAAAAAGTCGGATGCCGGGGGAGTCAAAAAACCCCTGCTCGATTAGCTTGAATTGTTGCCAATCACTCCCGCAGTGAATTAGGCGCTGGTCTTTTGGATTGTCTAATGTTGCTGTCATGGCACGACCTCTTTTAACTATTTTATAGCAATTTGAATTCGCACAATTTTGCAAGCACATTGGTATGGTGCGTGACATCCAAAAAACCTGTTTAAATCGAAACAATCGATGCCAGACGCACCATACAAGTTGATTTAACTATTATATTATCCTTCAAATGAGGCAACAGAAACCCGATCGCGCCCTGATTCTTTTGCCCGATAAAGCGACTCGTCGGCGATCGCAATTAGCGTCCCCGGCTGCGACATCGGCGCCGGAATGCAGCAAGCTACACCCAAACTCAGCGTCACGTATTCGCTGACTGCAGACTTAGCGTGAGCTATCTGCAAACCCCGCACCTGTTGTGCGATCATTTCAGCTACGCAAGCCGCACCTTGAATATCCGTATTCGGCAAAACTACTACAAATTCTTCTCCACCGTAACGCGCTACTAAATCGGCAGATCGCTTTACCGAACGCTGCAGAACCGCCGCCACTTGCCGCAAACATTCATCCCCCGCTTGGTGCCCGTAAGTGTCGTTGTAAAGTTTGAAATAATCGATGTCGCACATAATCAAAGACAGCGGTGCTTCTTCCCTCGCCAAACGCCGCCATTCAGTATCGAGGTATTCATTAAAAGAGTGGCGGTTTCTTACCTCAGTCAAACTGTCGTAAGTTGCTAAATACTGCAAGGCTCGATTCACAGTTTCCAACTGCTGTTTCTGCTGCTGCAACTGACGGTTGAGAACCGCCAACTGCTGTTCGGCTGAGTGCGATCGCAACAAATTTCTCACCCTCGCCAGCAATTCCCTCTCGTCAAAAGGCTTTGCAATATAATCGTCAGCACCCGCATCCAAACTTTCGATCCGAGCTTCCATCCCCGATCGCGCTGTCAAAAAGATTACCGGAGTCGATTTCAATTCTGGCGTACTGCGAATCTCCTTGAGCAAATCCAGTCCGTTTTGTCTCGGCATGATTTGGTCGCTCACAATCAAATTTGGCTGCAAAGTTTTTGCTTTTTCTAAACCTTCAACCCCGTCACTCGCCAGGGCGACTCTATAGTACGGAGTTAATAAAGTTTGGAGGTAAGCCTGCAGAAAATCGTTGTCTTCTACTACCAGCAACAGCGGTAATTCTCTGCTGTCTGGTGTTAATTCTTCGCCATTATTTTTGTCGTCAAAACTGTGATGTTCCGGCAGCGGGGTGTGGGGTGCGATCGCCCCGCTATTTCCCGTACCCCACTCTCCTGAGCCGAATCCAGTCAGTCCTGCCAATTGGGCGATCGCGCTCACCAACTGATTCGCTTCCACCGGCTTCGACAAATGCCTCTGAAACCCCGCCTCCAGCGCCGATGCCGAATCTTCTTCCTGGATGCCTGCCGTCAGCGCCACGGCCGGCAGCAGTTCCCTGTGCTCGGACATTTCCATTGCTCTGATGCGGCGGATCAAATCGCAGCCGTCGGCTCCGGAAACGGTCATATCGCTCACCAACACGTCGGGCCGCGACTGTTGCAACTCGGCCATCGCTTCGCCGGCGCTACCCACTGCTATTACCTTTGCTCCAAATGCTTCGAGGCCAGTTTTGAGAAATTGCCGGATCTCGGCGGTGCTTTCCACCACCAGGACTTGCTTTCCCGCTAGGGGTTTGGAAACCGATCCGGGTCTGCTTTCCATTAGGGCGATCGCAGCAGTGCGATCGTCGGGTGCATTTTTCTTGGCAATCGGTAGCAGCACCCCAAATGTCGCCCCCTGACCGAGGCCGGGACTCGAAGCCCAAACACTTCCCCCGTGCAGTTCCACCAACTGCCGCACAATTGAGAGCCCCAGACCAAGCCGATGCTGTTCCTTGGTCTGGAAGCTCTCTGCGGGGCGGAAGTAGTCAAAGATGTGTGGCAGAAATTTGGGATCGATCCCGCAACCGCTGTCGCTGACGCGAATCAAGACGCCCGACGCAGTAGGCTCTGTCCGCACTTGAACTGGGTTTCGTGCCGATTCAGGGGTGAACTTGATGGCGTTGGTAAGGAGGTTCCAAACTACTTGCTGCAAGCGTTCTGCATCTGCCAAAACGTAGCTGACGGCGGGGTCAAAATGTGTTTCTACGCGGATGTTTTTGGCATCGGCGGCGGGGCGGAGGGTGCCGAGCGCAGATTCTATGATAGACGGGAGGTGAACTCGGCCGATGTTCAGGCACACTTTCCCCCGCAGCAGCCGCGAGAGGTCGAGGAGATTGTCTATTTGCCGGTTTTGTAATTTGGCGTTGCGCTCGATGATTTCCAAAGCGCGGCTGGTGGTGGCTTCGTTTAAATTGCGCGATCTCGCTAGCTGCACCCATCCCAAAATCGCGCTCAGGGGCGATCGCAGTTCGTGGGAGGCGATCGCCAGAAATTCGTCTTTTGCCCGGTTTGCTTCGGCTTGGGCTGCTTCAACGGCTTTGCGATCGGTGATGTCGAATCCGATCGCCAAATACTGACAGGGTTTTCCCTTGCAGCCCCACAGCGGAACTACTGCTGCGTACACCCAATAATCACTTCCATTCTTGGTTTTATTCTTAATGTCTCCTTGCCAAACTTCACCTTTGGCAACTGTTGACAGCAGATTTTTGATTAATTCCGAAGACTTATATTCCGAATGGAGGATGCCAAAGTGGCTGCCGATCAATTCTCCGCGCGAATAGTTGGACATGGAGCAAACTCGATCGCTGACGTAGGTGATAATTCCTCGCGCGTTCGTCCTCACCGCAAGTGCCGATCGGTTGATCGCCCCCTTAAAATCTAAACATTCTTGCAGCGACGAATCTAGTTCTTTTACCGTAGAAATTTTGCCTGGGCGATCGGTCGTGTCCGGTTGCTGGCGATCGGTCTTATCCTTGCTCCGTTGTTGGATTTCCATTGCTTCTATTTTCCCCTGACGGCTGACACCTAATCTACTCGCATCCTGATTCATTATCACTATTTTGCTTCCCGCGCCGGCGGGTGTAATATTTTGTATCTCTACATCTTCCTGAAAATTTGGCAGGTACCACATCCACTCGGGAGTCACCTCAATTTTTGTTGATAGTTGGCTAAACTTTGTCAATCTGAGGACTGATTTTCTGATATCTAGCCGACCATCGGCTGCTGGCTAATTGGCTTTGATCTTCGATCTTTTATCTTTTACGAGGGGGAATTACGGAGAATTTTAGGGTGTCGATCGCGAGCCTCAAGTTGCATTCTTGTTTTAAACTGGTATCATAAGCGTCAATTTTTTTCTCACAATTACTCCTCGGATCTGGCGCAAAGTCTCCTCTTGCGAAGGCTTTCGGGTCTGTGGCTTTTGACCTCATATCCTCTCCAGCAGATATATGTGCAGGGCTAGACAGTTCCCAAATCATTGGCGGGTTTCGGCGAATAAAGTCCGTGTCTGGCGATCGTCCGCAACTTCTGTTAAATTAATTCCTTCTAAATCTTGACAGGTCTGTATATTACTTGTATTATAAAATGTAGTATGCACTCAAACGAGAGCAGCCAAAGTGTATTGACGCACTCAACTATTAACATTTTGAGAACAATAGTCTGTGAATTTAGACGCTGTACGCGAGCAATTTGAAGAAATAGCATTTAATTATGACGGCTTAATTACTCGCCTCATTCCGCAGTATCGCGAGCAACACGAGTTAATATTGCAGTTACTCGCTTCTGAAACTAATGCTAACATAAAAGTTCTGGATTTAGGCGCGGGAACTGGCATACTGTCGGCTGTGATTTTGTCAGCATTTCCTCGGGCAACTGTCCTTGCCTTTGATATAGCGGAAAATATGCTAAAAATTTGCCAAACTAACTTGTCCGCTTTCCGAGAAAGGCTGACCTTGCAGCAAGGAAACTTTGCCGAAGATGATTTCGGCAGCGGCTACGATTTGGTAGTTTCTGGGTTGGCAATCCACCACCTCGACAGCGCAGGTAAACAACAGCTATTTCACAAACTTTTCCACTCCATGAATCCAGGGGGAATCTTGCTAATTCGAGATATTGTCACAGGTGCTACTCCCCGGCTGACTGAGCAATACGAACAGTTGTGGCGGCAGTATATGAAAGCTAACGGAGAAGACGATGCAGCCTGGTTCCAAAAATATTTAGAAGAAGATATTCCCTCCTCTGTGGAAGAGCAGATTAAGTGGCTGGCAGAAGCTGGTTTTGCAGACGCCGGATGTCACTGGCGCTATCTGAATTTTGCTATTTTTGGCGGAGTTAAGAAGTGAATGCAACTGGGTTAGGCTGCCTGAGGATAAATCTGCGATTGCGACAAAAATCTTAACCGATCGAATTTAGTATCTAAATATGCCATAAATTTACGTTTCACTATCATGAAAACCATCTGGAATCGCATTAATTCTTGGCTTGCCGTTAATGCGCCAGAAATTCTGAACAATCTGCAACCGGGAGCCACCCATGAAGCTATAAAAGCAGCAGAACTATTTTTAGAAATAGAGTTTCCTGAAGATGTAAAATCATCTTAGCGCATTCATAACGGTCAGTTTGAAGAGAGATATTCAGTAATGCCGTACGGGCAGTTTCTTTGTTTAGAAGGAATGATAAGAGAGTGGAATTATTGGAAAGAATTACTGGATACAGGCGACTTTAATGAGGAAGATGGCAATGATTGTGGCTGCGCTTCAGATGGACTGATTCGGACAGAATTGTGGTGGAATCCTAAATGGATTCCGATCGCTTCCGACCTCAGCGGCGACAGTCTTTGTTTGGATTTAGATCCAGCACCAGGAGGTCAAGTTGGGCAAATTATTTTTATTTGCCACGATGATGGTTGCAGAGGCTTTATTGCTAAAAGTTGGCGAGAATGGTTGGAACAGTTAGCCACAGATTTAGAAGCTGGTAAATATATATATGAGAAAAAAAGACTTTATTTGAAAAAACCAAATGAATAATTCACGCTTAGTCAAAATTAGCAAATACCTCAGCCGACATTTGCGACACGCTCCGGATCGCATCGGCATTCAACTCGCTCCAGGCGGCTGGGTTCCTGTTAGCGAACTCCTCGCTGCGTGCCAAAAAAATAACTTCCCTGTTCAGCTTGCAGAACTCAAGGAAGTAGTCGTGCAAAACGACAAAAAACGCTTTTCTTTCAACTCCACAGGCACTCTAATTCGTGCCAACCAAGGACACAGTGTAGAGGTTGACTTGCAGTTAGAACCCGCACTTCCCCCGGATATTTTATACCACGGAACAGGTAGCACTGCCGTCGAGTCTATTCTCAGTCAAGGAATTAGGAAAATGTCGCGGCATCATGTTCATTTGTCGGTAGATATCCCGACGGCGCGCCAAGTAGGTGGAAGACATGGCATCCCGGCTATCTTTACTGTAGATGCCGCAGCAATGCAACGCGACGGCCATACATTTTACTGCTCAGCTAACAAAGTTTGGCTAGTAGATTTTGTGCCACCCAATTATCTCAAAATAAGTTGATAAATTTCCGGTTTTTTGTATAAAATGTACAAAAAATGTTTTAACATAAGAGTAAGTAGGAGTTTTGCAAAATGAGTGCGGCAGATATGGGCGATCGCGAAAACAATTTCAATCAAAACAATCCTCAAAATCGAGGGCTTCTCGGCTCTGGATGGCGACCTTTTTACCGTCAATTTGATTGGGATCACCTGCTACACTTAGCGTCTAGCGACCCCTTAGAACTAGCTCAAAAAACTTTAGGTGCAGCTAGCGACATTGCCGATGCAATGGGACGACATCAATATACCTGGTGGGCAAATATTTTAAATGTATTCTCGGAAAATACTCGCTACGAAATTGATGAGTTTTGGGATTACATTACTCCGCAGCCAGTTTACCCGGATTACCGCTACAAAGACGTTTTAGTTACCGAAACGCCGGTGGTACAATTGGTCAGCCGCGCTAGCATTCCCATTGACTACGTTCTCAACAAACTCCAAGAAATTACTCTTTTCAAAGTTCTGGATTTGCTGGGAAAACCGGATGCGATCACCCAGTCTTTTATGGAGCGACATTTTTCTTATTCCCCGGAGCGATTTATTAGCTGGGAACGCTTGGAAGTTTTGGGTACTGTTTATGCTTATTGGGCCCGATTAGGCTGTTGGCTGCAAATTGACAGCTACGACAGGGGAAGACGCTGCTACACTCTGATTTCCCAAGATATTGCGCCGCTCGTTAGCAAGGCAACTTACAATTTAGCGGTGATTCTGGGCGGGTACAAAAGCCGCGTCGGACAGGTTCACAGCCAGTTCCCAATTCGGACGTTTTCTGCGGAGGTTCAAAGTTTTACCGATACAGTTCAGCAAGCAATTCTGGATCAAAATCAGTTGGCTGTTTTGGTCAGCGGCGAACCGGGGACGGGCAAAACTGCTTGGACGCAAGCGGTAGCAAAGGAAATTTTAGTGCCGCTGGGTTATGTAATTTTTATCTTAGACCACGATGCTGTGGAAAATTTTGTGCCTCCGAGTTATTTAGAGCGGATTTGTATTATTATCAATGAAGCTGATAATTTGGCTCAAGATCGATCGACCGCAGAGGGTCAACGCACTAACAAAACTGAACACATTTTGAGTTTGCTGGATGGAACTTTGTATCAAAGTGTCATCGACGATAACGGGATTCAATTTGGACAAAAGCTCGTAGTTTTGATGACTTGCAACACTACTGAAAGATTAGATCCTGCAATGTTACGCAAAGGGAGAGTGGATTTTACCAGTGAATTTACGCACAAATTTGTTTGAGCGGTCTCTTAAATTCTCAAGCTATCTGGGCGATCGCACTGGCTACTACACGATCTCATACCATGTTTGATTTTCGATTTTCAATTAAAGAATGGGGAATGACTGATGAAGCTCAAGGTTTCGATCGCAGGCCTACAGTTGCATTCTTTTGGGAAATTGTATAAAATACCGAACAATTACCAGGAAATCTTCTCAATCTCCAAGTTTGGGGAAAAATTTCTTGAGTACCTATAGACTATTGGTGTCAACTATCCCCTAAAACCCTTTGTCTATCTCGTTTTTGCCGAGTCTCGTTCCCCTCTTGCGCCCCCGAATAGTCGGGGGACGCAAGAGAGAACTCCAGTCTCCTCCGAGTATTCGGGGGCGCCCCGCCGATCTGTGCCTAATAGTCAAACAGCACTCGGACACTAGATTTGCTCTTAAGTTGACAGTAATGCCTATAGACATATCCCCATCAAAAATGATATCACTGATGGGTGATACCCTCTAAGGGTATCGTCCGAGAGAGCCAATCAGGGAAACACAGCATTTTTGGTCTCAAACAGAATTTTTCAAACTAGACAGCTATGGAGGAAATCCCAAACCGTGCAAACTAAGCCAGTTCAGCAAAAAAGTCAGGGACTGGGAAAGTACGCCGACGGGACTGTCCCGCTCGCCCAACAACCCCTAGAGGCAGCCGTGTCCGATAGTAAAGACAGATTTCGGCGGTTTGTTGAGCGCTCCGCCGACGCCGTGGCAATGGTAGATTGTGAAATGCGCTATCTGTCGGTTTCTCGTCGCTGGGAAACAGATTGCGGGATTGGCCGCGGGGAGGCGATCGGCCGATCTCATTGGGAACTGTTCCCGAATCTCCCGGGATATTGGGAGCAAAACGCCCAGGCTTGTTTGACCGGAGTTTTGAAATACAGCGAGTTTGTGACAGGGCAACCGATCGCATCTGTATCAGGAAAAATCGCAGGCGGTTCTTTCAGCGCGTCGGTAAAATGGATATTTCAACCTTGGAAAAATAACGAAGGTGCGATCGGCGGTTTGATCCTGTTGGCCTCTGAGATAGCTGAGGAGCTCGCTCAAACACATGGCTATAATAAATTTCAGTCTGAGGCCAAAAGCAAGCAGTTAGAAACAATACCGCAACTAACTCAAATTGCCCTCGAAAATGCTGCTGATACAATCTTTTTTACTACCTCCGACGGTGAAATTTGCTATGCGAACAAAGCTGCTTGCCATCTTTTCGGCTACTCGGAATCGGAACTGCTTAACCTGAGGGTAAGCGACAT
Source organism: Microcoleus sp. Pol7_A1 (assembly GCF_036701085.1). Classification (NCBI taxonomy): domain Bacteria; kingdom Bacillati; phylum Cyanobacteriota; class Cyanophyceae; order Oscillatoriales; family Microcoleaceae; genus Microcoleus; species Microcoleus sp. Pol7_A1. The sequence goes on along the minus strand of NZ_JAUBQD010000043.1, from coordinate 12,842 downwards.
CGATTCGCAGTTGTCAGCATCGGATTGGCCCGAACACTGGGAGCAACTCAAGCAGCAAAGCAACCTCACTTTTGAAACCAGTTATACAACCAAAGACGGCGCCAGTTTTCCCGTCGAAGTTAAAGTCAATTATTTAGAATACGGCGGCTGCGAATACCGCTGCGCGATCGCCCGCGACATTTCCGCTCGCCAAGTAGCAGAATCAGGGCTTGTAGAGGCGAAAGAGCAACTTCAAGCTGTTTTGGACGCCGTGCCGGGATTAGTTTCGTGGGTAAGTTCCGATTTGCGCTACTTGGGAGTAAACCGACATTTAGCTAGCGCTTACAAAATGCCTGCCGAACTATTTGCCGGTCAAAAAGTAGGTTTTTTAGAGACAAGTCCCAAATTTAACGATTTAGTATACGATTTCTTTGCCAACCCTGAAAAGAAGACATCTCAGGAAGTAACAGCGAGCATCCGAGGAGAAAATAAAACTTATTTAATTGTCGCTCAAAAATACCATAACAGTGCGGCTGCGGTATTTGTGGGAGTAGATATTACAGCAAGCAAACACTCTCTTTTGGCTTTGCAAGAATCAGAAGAACGCCTGCGGCAGCAAGCGGCGAAATTAGAGCAGACGCTGTTAATTTTGCAGCGAACTCAAACTCAACTGATTCAAACAGAAAAAATGTCTTCTTTGGGGCAGTTAGTAGCAGGAATAGCCCACGAAATCAACAATCCAGTTAGTTTTATTTCCGGCAATGTCAGCCACGCCACGGGCTACATTCAAGAACTGCTGCGATCGATCGACCTTTACCAAAAGTATTATCCCCATCCCGTGCCGGAAATTCAATATCTGATGGACGAATTAGACTTAGAATTTATCAAAAAAGACTTGCCGAAATTGTTAAATTCAATGAAAGTCGGTTCCGAAAGGATTCGGGATGTCGTGCGATCGCTCCGCTTGTTCTCGCGTACCGACGAAGCCCAAATGAAGCCGGCAGATATCCACGAAGGTTTGGACAGCACTTTGCTGATCTTGCAAAATCGCCTGCAAGCTAAAGGGGGACGCCCGGGGATATCTCTAGTTAAAGAATACGGGGATTTGCCGCGAGTCCGCTGCTATGCGGGACACTTAAACCAAGTGTTCATGCACTTGTTGACAAATGCGATCGACGCTTTAGAAGAAGGGGGGAGAAATTCCGAAAAGCCTGGTAAAATGCCAAATAAATCTTTCTTGTCTTCGGTCAGGCCGGCATCTGAAATGTTCAATCCCGAAATTCGGATTCGGACCTCTGTGGTAGGGGAAAGCGAAGTTGCGATCGCCATTAGCGACAACGGCCCTGGCATGACTGAAGAAGTCCTCGGCTGCATCTTTGACCCTTTATTTACCACTAAATGTCCGGACACTAGCACAGGTTTGGGTCTAGCAATATCCCAACATTTAGTAGTAGAAAAGCACGGCGGTAAGTTGCACTGTGTTTCGCGTCCGGGACAGGGAACTGAGTTGATAATTAAAATTGCGATCGGCAACGATTAATTGACTTCACCCAAAGCTGGAGACAAGCTCCCGCCCAAAGTCGCCCAGAGCAAAAAAGTTGAGATTTTAGTTTAACAGTCTTGGAGGCAGAACTTCTCTATGTAGGGTGTTCTTCGGCGCACCTTACCGCTATAATTCGCGCTTCCAACATTTTTTTAGTAACGCCTGTTTAAGCGCCCAGAGTGCGGCATTAGAGTCAATGCTAAAATCAAAAACATAAAATCTAAAATCTAAAATCGAGTGATTAAAAATAGTAAAATAATATGATAATTGAGTGGCTGAGATTTAAAGTACCTCCCGAAAAGTGGGAGGCGTTTATTCGGCGAGATGAAGAAGTTTGGACGACCGGACTAAGAAATTTCCCAGGTTATTTGGGCAAAGAAATTTGGGTGGATGCGGTGGAAAATGAGGTGGTGATGTTGATTCGCTGGGAAACTAGGGAGCAGTGGAAGTCGGTTCCGCAAAGCACAATAGATGAGTTGGATGCCCACATGGGCGATTTGCAAATTGCGATCGCCGAAAGTCGCGAATATCAAGTTCGCAAGTTTTTGCATTAGTTAGTCAGCAGTGATTAGTTAGGAGTTAGGAATCAAGCGTCCCATCTTTGATCGAGAGTCCGGGAACTTGACAAAAGTCTCGTTGGTTGCCAGTGATAACGGTAGCACCGACGGATAAGGCAATGGCTGCTATCGGCATATCTTTTTGGGGCGTTGCTGATTTAGGGTATGAAAGCCTAAATATGCAAGTCATAGAAACCAGCATCCACAAAACTTCGGGATTTATAAGTTATTTTTTTTCATACGCTGATTAAGCAACGCCTTTTTTACTAATGCCATAATTCTCGATGTCTTCCCACCCTTGCGCTCCGGCGATGATAGCAAAAATTGCGATCGCTAGGATATCGGTGAGTTGATGTTTCTTAGTTCGCTCGACTCTGGGGTCTTTAATATCTGCAAAATGTGCGACTAAACGGGCGTTGAATATCTTGAATCTCTGCTACTTCCCGAAGCGGTAGTTGAGGAAGAGAGCTTTTTTTGGCAGAGGTAAATTTGCTCTCAAAACCCTGAGACATAAATTGTATTCCTAAATATTTTATGGGGTGGCATTGTTGTCATCTCACTTATTTGACTCATTGTCAAGTACAATTTATACCAAATTATATGAGCTTACCCTGACTAAAAACCTCCATTACTTAAACACAGAAGAAATATTTTTTGACTTTTAATTTCCAAAAGGGGTAACTTTTTCGGCTCCTTGACTAGGCTTGGCGATGTATATGCCTGCCAAAACTATAGAAAAAGCCAGCCAGTTCAGAGGACTTAACTGTTCTGAAAAGATTATCCAAGCAAGTATAGCAGTAATCACCGGATCGAGCAGCAAGAACACGGCAACGAACCCAGAAGAAAATCCTTTGAGGTTATAAGCCTGAAGACTTTGACCCAAAACTTGGCAGACCAAGGCTTGGGCAATTATTGTTAACCAGCCAGCCCAGGAATAGGGAAAAAGCACATCTTCCGTTAGCAGAACGATGGGGAAAGTTAACAGTGCCCCGCAGCAGGAACACCACAAAAGTATGGTTGTTGCTGAAAACTTGGCTCGAAGTTTTTCTACAGTCAGCAGATTGGCTGCAGAAAAGACAGCAGATAGTAGGGCAAGCGAGTCACCTGTGAAGTTATCACTCGCTACCTGCAAATCGCCCAGTCCAATTAAGATTGATCCGCTGATGGCGATTACCATGCCAATGAGGAATCTGCCCTCAAAACATTGACTGAGAAACAGCCATCCCATCAGAGTCGTGAACAGCGGGGTGACGTTATGCAGCAGATTAGAGTTAGCCACACTTGTCTGGGTGAGTGACCAAGCCCAGGTTATTAATGTGCCTGAGAACAAACAACTCATTACTAGCAACAAGACTACATCGCTGACTGTGTAATGCTCCTTTTCGAGCAAGGAGTCGTGGGAGTGTCTTTCCCTAAAGGTCTCGAACACCTTCCCTAATCCTAAAATGATAGTGGCTACCCAGAAGCGATTGAATACTGTCGCAACCGGACCCAGTTCCCGTTCGCTCAATCTGATGAAGATGGCGGCAAAGGATAAGGCAAGGATCGCCAGAAATAATGAAGTTAGTCCGATACTCCCTTGGAGTCGCTGCGCGATCGCACTTGGTGTCTGCTCTATCTGTTGCTGTGATGGTTTCAGTTCAATTGTCATCTTCACTTCTCAAAGTAGTACCTGCGCCACCATTGGAGTGGCGCAAGCTAATAGCATTACTCTTGCATTCCCGCATACAGGAGCCGAACAAATAAGCGGACACCATCATCATTTTTCAATGTTGAATAGGAGGGAGCTTTACTGTTACCGATCGCACGCAAATCCGAGAGCAGTTCTGGATGAAATTGGCAAGTAAACGAGCGTCTAATTTTCTTAGTTTCAAAGTCTTTGTAATTAATGCAGGTTGCCGAACATTCGGTAACTATTTCACCATCTTCCTCTGCTGTTGAACAAAGAATTTCAATGGCGTCGGGCAGTTGTATTAGCCAGCTCAGAGAGCTACCAGCTATGATGTGCCGATAGGGAACAATAGCGTCATGAATACTGCGGAAAGCCCAGTTGGCAAACAATATTGCTTCTTCGTTGACTTCATCGGAATGAAACATCGAAATTGACACTCTTGCCTCATATTGAATTGTTGTGTCAATCACGCCTTCATGGCTGTCGGCTGTGACATCATGAGCATGAATAATTTCCCAAGGAATACCTAAAGCATCGCCGTCGGGAGACTGATAAGGCAACAACACACGATCGCCTACTTCTTTTAATTCATTGCGCGTCACGGAAAAATGCTCGTCATTCCAGCCTGTAGCAACAACTCGTCCATCACGCTTTTTGACTTCGAGTGTCTTGCCCATTGCTTCGATGCGCTGGCAGACTCCTTGCAACGATCTGAGTCCTTTGCTCTCCTTATCGCGTTCTAAAGATGTCATATTGAGGACTTGTTTGACTGCACGCCGGATGAGTCGGATGTGACATTCAGCAGCTAGTTGGTGTCCTACACAGATAAATATTGCCGGGGCACTGGTGGGCGATCGCGAGATCAATAATTTTTCCACTAATGCAAACATATCCTCTCGCGGACAGGCCGGACTTGTCCAGGTAGAGGCATCGTATGTCGATGGATGGCCACCTTCGACTACCACTGCATAACCAGAGTTAATTGCCGGAACAACTATTTCTGGATCGAGGACTCCTGTTGACCAAACAGGTAGTAATACTGAGTCCATATCGGCGACTTTCTGAGCAATGTATGCGACATTTTTGGAAGCCCGAACATCTTCGCCATTAGCGTTAACGCCTACGTGTTCCCAAGGTTCTATAATAGTAATACAGTTGCGTAACAAATTGGGATGCAACAGTAGAAACTCCAAGTCTGACTGTGAATTAATCACTTTTTCTAAAGGCTTGGCGTGTCCCCACTCAAAAATGCCGTCGCTGGCAAATAGTTCTTTTTCCAAAAGCGGGTCTTCTGAAGTTCTATCGGCTAAAAAACGACCTAACAAAATATGCGCCGATTCAAAATCCGATCTGCCTTCATGCAAGTAGCCAGGAGTTAGTCGCCAGTCGGCTGTGGTGGTTGTATATTGTTGAATTTTGATAGATTCTATGCTCATAATTTATCTTTTTCTGTCGTTAGAAAACTTAAGCTTGTACTCACAGGAACTGCACCAAGTATGTATACTCAACAAGCTATTTTCTAAATTATGAAATAATTTAGATGAACTTTATATACCCCCTCTCATACCAAAGTTCATCGCTCCGTATTCTTGCAACTATTTTACATAGTATATCGATACCGCCATCAAGTTTCATCCTCAGCTAAAGTAATCAGTCCATCATCTAAACTTAGATTTAACTGCTTATCCAAACTCGGTATTAAATCAATACCAAAGCTTTGATTTTTATCTTGGGCTCTGGCACTAATTCTTACGCCAATACACAATTCATTACGGCTTTGTGCAGCTAATACACAATCAGCAGAAGTCAGCTTGCTAATCTGTTCTGGGGGAAAGTAAAGCGATATTGGCTTGACATACAGTTCGCTACCTTCCGATGAAAACAAATCACGATAGATTGACATTATATCAGGCTATTGGGATACCTGGGCTAAAATTTTTGATACATATTGATCGGTGAGGAGAAAGTCTTTTACCGCGGCTTTGATTACCAAGCTTGATTTTGAGAGAATTTTTTCATTTTGCTTGTCAAATTTATCACTTATCCTTTGTTGATTTATCAACTTATGTTTTGAGTTTATGTTCGTCGAATCTTACCATACTTATAAAAATTAAGTAATTAAGATATGGCTGAGTCTGGGAACGAGAAACGAGAAAATGGAAGCCGTCCGGGGTCTGATAATATCAAATCCGGTTAATCAGCCACACAAGGAAGTGGGCAGGGGATATGAGGCATGGCGCATGAGGTATCAGGGAAGTCAGTGCAATTAGCCGGATTTGATATCACCCCTGATTCGCTAACATCATCTTACAAGAGAAGGGGACTGTTAAGAATGCGACCAGAGGTCTACTTAAATTCACATCTTGCACCAATCTCAAGAACAGGCTTTCCGGCCTGTTCCACAAAAGATGAATTTTCTTGTGGGGCGGCAGGATGCCCATCCTTGAAAGACTTATTGACAATGATGCAAGATGTCAGTTTAAACCGATTGTGTCAGGTGAGGCAAAGAATGTGATATTTATGCAAGTTCCACGAATACGGTGCTGCGGGCAAACTCCTCCTCCGGCGAAAAGTATGGAGCTTTATCAACCAGCGTCAGGTCAAAACGGTATGTCTCGTGAAGGAATTTGCCGCTGATGAGAGCCGATTCCAAATCGTTGATGTATTCTTCGGCGATCGTACAAGCCTCCTTAATACGTTTGCGATCGCGAAGGGAAGGTCTAACAGCTTCTGCAATGTTGCTCTCACCCCTACCTAGCGTGAAGCTGCCTTGAGAATATTGACCGACATTCTCACAATCAATTAGACAAATATGACTGACGCAAATGCCAGACGAGCTCGCGCCGCATTTCACTGAGAATCCGCTGTCCCCGTTCACAATGTTCCAACTTGATGTCATCGACATAGAACCGCACCAGCGTGTCTCGCGTGTAATCTCCCTTCAGGTCATTGATCCAGATTTTGGGGTCTTGCCATTCATTGCGTGAACTCTTGAAGTTTTCTCGCAACCATTCGCGAAAGCGTTCTACCAATTCGTCTAATCGCGTGTCTAACCCTTTGGGATTACTAATTGCCCATAACAGCTTGTTAACTTTGATCTTCAACAAATCAATCTTCTGTTCCCACTCTTGCTTCAACGTTTGCTGGTCTTCTTGAAATAGGTCAGGGTCTTTCAACCAGTATTGATACCAACGGCGTATCAGCCCAATCAACGTACTCTCGGATACTGTTCCCGTAGCTTCACTGAGCAAGCGTCTGCGACGGTCATGCCGATCGGACTTGTTTGATTCCAGTCCAATCTTTTGACAAAGTTCCAGATAGTATGCTTGCACTGTTCGCCGCTCCTCTACATCTAATCCACCCCTTTCTAATTGGGAGATGAGATCGGCTAGGTGCGCCAAACCCATTTCAATCTCAGCTAGTAAAGTATTCACCTCAGTCTCAGCTAACAAGCGTTGCCGTCCCGTTTCTCGCTTCTGTTGCGCTTTTACCCCAGGTATAGAGCAACCATAAAACTCGTCAACTAATTCTAACTTCTTGTCAATTTCGCCCATGGTATCGGGGTGCGCCAGCACGACTTTTTCCATCATGGAGATGGCTAGAGCCGGGGCAACATCTGCTTTGATGGGAATGGCGATCGTGTAGTAGTAATGATTGGTCGGACGGCTGAGGTTAATAATTTCCTGCCCTTCAAACGCGGCATTGGGGATGTAAATCTGTGAGTGCGTGTCAATGAGATACAGTTCGGTTAATCGCAGCCCAATGTGTTTGATCACGCCTCTTCTACCGTTGGCTAGCTCAATCACATCCCCAAAGCGAAACGGTGTATCGATGAGCAAGACTAACCCACTGAAGAAGTTTGCCAGAATGTCTTTTAGCGCAAACCCCAAGATAAAACTGATTCCTCCGATGGCAACTAACAAACCTTGGATGTCAACACCGAATGCCTGGAGAAACAGCAGTCCACCCACCAAGTAAACAATTAAAGGGAGAACATTTTGTAGTATCGGAGTGAGAACATCATCCCACATTGCCTCGGAGCGTGCGGCATACTGGCTAAAAGCATAAGGCACAACCTCGGTGAGCAATTGAACCACCCAAAAGGCGGCGATAAGGACAAGAAAAGCGGTCAAGCCTCGCTGGAACCAAGTAATGTAAATTGTAGGAGCGATAGATAGCGTCTGCAATGCCAGCTTGAAACCGATCGCGAACACAATGAGTGTCAGCGGCGTTTGTGAGACGTTGAGTGCAACTAACACCAGGTCGGAGGTAAATTGACGGAAAACCCTCCGCAAAATACCAAACAGTAGGTAGAGAACAATAACGACAACACCAATAATGCCGAAGTTAAGCAAAAATGCACCCCATCCTGGAGCAGGCAAAATAGCTAACAGAAACGTAGAACTGCCGAGCGTCCTCATTTGGAAACCGGCTCCACAGATCCGTAAAGTATGTAAAAAATAGTGCTTGACATAGTATTAGATAGGTGTTAATAAATGAAAGGGATGCTTTTTCAAAAATAGAAATATAAAAAAACTAAAACCAGCATTTAGCTCCTAGATTTGCTAGAGAAGACTTCTCGATCGCCACGAAGCACAGTTGCTTCACAGCCAATCATAATTTTTTATGTTTTATAGTTGTTTCACCCCTAATGAATGAATCCAATAAAACGACGATGGCGCTCGCCTCATTATTTGTCGGTGTAGTCGCCCTCTCTTTTGGCTCTATCTTCATTAGATGGAGTGAAGCTGAACTAAGTCCCAATGCTACAATATTTAATCGCTTTTGGCTAGGTAGTATCGTCTTTGGGCTGTGGCAAGGATACAAGGCAATACGTCAGAGACTTTCTGGTGACAAACCCGTTCAACAGCATTCATACACCAGTCAGGAGCTTTTGCTATTGCTGGGTGCTGGGACTTTTTTTGCTGCCACCTTAGCCTTTGTAGCTTGGTCGCTGACTCAAACCAGCGTCGCTATCTCGACAATCCTACACAATCTCACCCCGATCTTTACCAGCTTAGGAGCGTGGTTATTATTCGGTCAAGGCTTTAACCGCCAATTTCTGATTGGGATGGTCGTCGCCATTGGCGGAGCGATCGCCATTGAAATCGAGCAAATACACATGGCTGCTGGTGAGGTCACAGGAGGCATAGCTGCCATCGTCTCTGCGGTTTTTATGGGTGCATATCTGCTGGTAGTAGAACAACTGAGAACCAAATTTGACCCCATCACAATTCAGTTGTGGGTTTGTGCGATCGCTACCCTATCCATCTTGCCGATGCTTGTGTTCGCTCAAGAGCGGGTTTTTCCTTCTTCACTGAATGGATGGCTGTTCGTCATTTTTTTCGCCCTCGTCTGCCAAGTTTTAGGTCAAGGACTTTTAACCTATAGCGTTGGTGGCTTGTCCTCAGTGGTTGTCTCCTTAGTACATTTGTTAGAGCCAGTATTTAGCAGCATTTTGGCTTGGGCAATATTTTGGGAAAAGTTAAGTTTCTCGAATTGGGTAGGTTTTGCCCTAGTTCTCATCGGTCTATACCTAGCCGTATCTAGCCAAGCTGTTGTTCGTCTCCCACAAAATCGGCTAGAGAGCGGTTAGTCACCATTACTGTTTCTTTCAACGGTAAGCAAGTGAAAAAGACTTGGCTCAAAAAATCTGCACAACTCGATGTCAATACATTTGCTAAAAAGTATGGCAGCCAAACAGGAATTAGCACAGCAACCGTCGTCCAGAACACCTGCTTGGCTCGCAACTGCTGAAGGTGAAAATACAAGACTTAGACATGAGCTGGCTCGATTGAATAGAAAAACTATTTTTTAATTCTAAATCCGAAGAAATGCTCAAACATTCAATTCGTTTACTAATTCACGCTCCTCAAATTCGAGGACGTTCTCATTCCATATTCAAGTAATCATTTAGATACTCTGATTTGAACGCTATTCGACCTGCCTCCGTCATCGGTGAGAGCCAAATCATACCTCTGTTCACCAACGCCAAAACTTTTGTAACCTAACTAGGACTTATGCACCGTAATTCTCAGGACAAGGGTTTGAGGTTCTAGATCCTGCGGAGCCACTGCGCTAATGCGATCGCTCAGAATGACGCAATTAGGCACTCAGTGCGTAAGTCCTAACAGCGATTATGATTAACATAAATAGGTCAACTTAACTCATCTTATGGCAGATCAAAAACAACCACCAAGTAAAACGCCACAGGAGGCACAAGAAGCCGATACTAAAGAGAATTTCGATATAAAAACTCATACAATCTCGTCCCGACTGCTCAAAGCGATTCAAGCCCCGACCCCCAGCGAACTCCTTGCCAAGGCAAACTACATGAATCGCAAGCATGAACCGGGGAGCATTGATTTTACTGAGGGTGACGCTCACGAACTGCCCCCACCAGGCTTTGTAGAAGCCCTTCAGCGCTGGAGCATTCCGCAAAATGAGAGTTGGTTCGGTTACAAAGACAACCTTCCACAGGCACGAGTCACTGTGTCAGAAGGTCTGAAGATGCAACGCGGGATCGCGATCGCACCTGAAGATATTTTCCTGACCAACGGTAGTCTGATTAGTCTGAATATTTGTCTTCAGATGCTGACCGAAATAGGAGACGAGGTGATTATCATCACCCCACCTTGGCTAAACTACAGGCGGATGATTCATGTTGCTGGTGCAGTTCCGGTTGGCGTTGCAGTCAATCCAACTACTTTCGATCTGGATCTCGATGCGATCGCCGCTGCCATAACTGAACGTACCAGAGCGATGGTTATCAATTCACCCCACAACCCCACAGGCAAGATTTTTTCAGCAACAACCCTACAACAATTAGCAAATCTGCTCACCAATGCCTCCCATCGCTACGGCAAACCAATCTACCTGATTTCCGATGAAACCTTCAGCCGCATTGTATTCGATCGACGAACTTGTCCCAGTCCCACCCAGTTCTACCCGTTTTCCTTCCTCATCTATGGCTACAGTAAGGTCTGGATGGCTCCCGGTCAACGCATCGGTTATATTGCCTTGCCACCCACAATGCCTGAACGTGAGTCAATACGGCGCATAATTCGGACACTGCAAGGCAGTCCCTTTGGTTGGTGTTTCCCCAGTGCCCTGATGCAATACGCCCTCACAGATTTGGATGAACTCACCATCGATATGGAGCATCTACAACGCAAACGCGATTGGATGGTGAAGGCACTCCAGGAAATGGGTTACAAGTTGCAAATTCCGGAAGGGGCATTCTTTTTGTTAGTAGAGTCACCCTGGTCAGACGATTGTGCTTTTGCCGAGTTACTAGCCAGCCACGATGTTTTTGTGTTCCCTGGAACGCCCCAGGAAATACCGGGTTATTTCCGAATTTCTCTGACTGCCAACCAAGACATGATTTCCCGTGCCCTGCCGAAATTTCAAGCAGCTATAGAACACGCTACGGCCAAAGCATTTGGTGGAGTTTAGTCTGAAGTTTTTTTCCCAGCATCAAACGGCAATACAACATTAGAAAATACTAGAGACATTCGGATGGCAACTTACAATAATATTCTGGAAGCGGTTGGCAGAACTCCCCTAATTAAACTTAATAGTATCAGTCAAGAAATTGAATCAACAATTTATAGCAAGGTAGAATACCTCAATCCGGGTGGTAGTACGAAAGATAGAATAGCTCTGTCCATGATTGAAGCCGCAGAGAAAGCAGGAAAACTGCAACCCGGTGGGACAATAATTGAGGCAACAGCAGGAAATACGGGAGTTGGTCTGGCGCTAATCGCTGCGATAAAAAAATATCGCTGCATATTTGTGATGCCGGATAAGATGAGCCAGGATAAAATTAACTTACTGAAAGCTTATGGAGCAGAAGTAGTAATTACGCCGACATCAGTTCCGCCTGACTCTCCAGAAAGTTTCAACGGTGTAGCAGAAAGACTTAGTAAAGAAATATCAGGAGCTTATAGACCGGATCAATTTGCTAATCCTAATAATCCGTTAGCCCATTATTTAACGACTGGGCCAGAGATTTGGTCAGACAGTCATGGGCAAGTTGATGTTTTTGTTGCCGCGATGGGAACAGGCGGCACAATTTCTGGAGTTGGCAAATATCTGAAAGAACAAAATCCAAATATAGTAATTGTTGGTGCAGATCCAGAAGGTTCAATCTTTTCTGGTGACACCCCCAAACTTTACAAAGTTGAGGGAATTGGTGAAGACTTTATTCCGAAGACGTTTAACCGCCAAGTAATAGATGAAATGGTCAGAGTTAGCGATCGCGAGTCTTTTAATATGGCTCGCCGTCTAGCGCGAGAAGAAGGTTTATTGGTGGGAGGCTCTTGCGGTACAGCAGTAGCAGCAGCCCTTAAATATGCAGCCCGATTATCAGAACCGAAACAGATTGTAGTGCTGTTACCAGATACAGGAAGAAACTACATAAATAAAATCTATTCTGATAGCTGGATGCAGGAAAATGGTTTTTGGGAAGAACCAACCAAAAAAACAATCAAACTTCAAGAGATACTTGCCCAGAAACAAGATTTTCCCTCACTCGTTTCTGTGAGTTCGCAGGATACATTGAGTCAAGTCATCGAAGTTATGCACAAACTGAATATCTCACAAGTTCCAGTTATTGAAAACCATCACATCATTGGCAGTTTAAATGAAGCAGCTTTAATGAAACTACTGCATGAAGGGATTAATTTTTCTCACCAAAAAGTTGCGCCTGTTATGAGTAAACCTTTACCGAGTTTAGATGTGAAAGTCGATATTTCCGAAGCTTATAGAGTTCTTCTATCAGGAACTAATGGTATTATAGTTGAACAAAATAGTATTCCTGTAGGATTAATTACTAGAACTGATTTAATTAAATATTGGGCAACCCAAACGGAGCGTCTGAATTATGAATGAGAAATAGTTTTATTCCCTAAAAATACAGTTAAGTAGAATGAATGATTTAGTTTTTTTAGCTGCTCATCAATTAGCAAAAGCAATCCGCGATCGCCAAGTCTCTTCAACAGAAGTAATAGAAGCTTAGGAATGAAAATTTAATAACATCAGCGATGTATAATAAATAAATGAGTGAATATGAATAGGTTTATGTTTCGGT